>CBFGOU010000004.1:0-37954 GCA_965650445.1 uncultured Oxalobacteraceae bacterium
TCAAAATCCCGCGCTGGAGACAGCGTGCCGGTTCGATTCCGGCTCCCGGCACCAACGTGAGCCTAGAAGCTCAGCAAAATTGATGGCCCGCGTCGCGCAGTGCGAGACTGCGGGTTTTTTGTTGTCCGCAAGCCCATTTTCACGCCAACTCCCGCCACATGCAGCTCGAATCGATCCGTCAGCGCCTGCGCGACTTGGGCGCCCTGCCCCTGCATGAACAGCGCGTGCTGCGCGACTGGGTGCTGGGCCGTCCGCGCGACCAGGGCCGGCGCCGTCCCGGCGACTTCCTGCCGCTGCCGGTGCGCACCGGCTTGCCTGGCCTGGATGCCGAGCTGCAAGCGATGGCCAGCCTGGTGTCCATGCATCCGGGCGAAGACGGCTCGGCGCGCCTGCTGGTGGGCCTGGCCGACGGCCAGATGGTGGAAAGCGTGCTGTTGCCGCGTGACGGCCTGTGCGTGTCCAGCCAGGTCGGCTGCGCGGTCGGCTGCCAGTTCTGCATGACCGGACGCGAGGGACTGATCCGCCAGGTCAGCAGCGGCGAGATCATTGCCCAGGTGGTGCTGGCGCGCAGCCTGCGTGCGGTCAAGAAGGTGGTGTTCATGGGCATGGGCGAGCCGGCCCACAATCTCGACAATGTGCTCGAGGCCATCGACCTGCTCGGCACCGAGGGCAATATCGGCCACAAGAACCTGGTGTTTTCCACCGTGGGCGACGCGCGCGTGTTCGAACGCTTGCCGCACGGCGCGGTCAAGCCGGCGCTGGCGCTGTCGCTGCACACCACCAAGGCGGCACTGCGCGCCGAGCTGCTGCCGCGCGCGCCGCGCATCAGTCCCGACGAACTGGTCGAGCAGGGCGAAGCGTACGCGCGCCTGACCGCTTATCCAGTGCAATACCAGTGGACCTTGCTCGACGGCGTCAACGATGGCGCCGACGAACTCGATGGCATCGTGCGCCTGTTGAAAGGCAAATACGCCGTGTTGAACATGATTCCGTATAACACCATCCCCGATCTGGCCTTTCGCCGCCCCAGCTGGGAAAAGGCGCGCGCCATCGCCCAGGTGCTGCATCAGCGCGGCGTGCTGACCAAGCTGCGCGATTCGGCCGGGCAGGATGTCGACGGCGGCTGCGGCCAGCTGCGCGCCCGCGCCGCCTCTCCGCGCCGGCGCACCATTCCCATCGTCACGCCAGCCGGCTGACAGCCCTGCCCCCCCTGGCTCGTAGCTGCTGCACCTACATGCGTTCGGGTTGCGCGTGCGCCAGCGGCGCCGGGGCACGGCGCGCCGCCAGATCGTGGTACAGGGCCGTGTAATTGCTGGCCATGCGTTCGGCGGTAAACAGTTCGCTGTAGCGCGCTTCGGCGCGCCGTCCCATGGCGGCAGCCAGCTCGGGCTGCTCCCACAAGATGCGCATGGCGGCGCGCAGCGCCACCGGGTCGCACGGGGGCACCACCAGGCCGGTCTGGCCGTCGACGTTAATGTAGCTGGTGCCGGTACCGATTTCGCATGAAATCATGGGCTTGCCGTACATCGCCCCTTCCAGCAGCGAGATGCCGAACGCTTCCGAGCGCAGGTGCGAGGGAAATGCCATCGCGTAGCACAGGGTCAGCAGGGCTACCTTGTCGAGTTCGTCGACCGCGCCGGCGAACAGCACGTGGCGCAAGCCCAGCCGTTCGGCCTGGGCCTTGAGTTCCATCTCGATCGGGCCGGCGCCCACGATCACGACCGGAAACTCGGTGCCGGCCATGGCGTCGAGCAGGAATTGCAAGCCCTTGTAATAACGCAAGACGCCGATGAACAGGAAGAAGCGCCGGCCCTGGGTGGCGCGGCGCCAGTAGTCCAGGCGGGCGGCGTCGGCGGCCGGATAAATGGTCTTGTCGAGGCCGTAGGTGATGATGCGGGTCTTGTCGCGGTAGCGCTCCAGCACCGTGGACGAGGCCAGGTAGTTGGGCGAGGTGGCGACGATGGTGTCGATGCTTTGCAGAAAGCGATGCTTGAGCGGCTGGTACAGGCGCAGCAGCTTTTGCTGGCGCACGATGTCGGAATGGTAAGTGACCAGGGTCGGCTTTTTCACCCGGGCCAGAAAGTGCGCCAGGTCCATGAAGGGCCAGGGAAAGTGGTAATGCACGACGTCGCAGTCGGCGGCCAGGCGCGCCAGCTTGCCCACGGCGCTCAGCGAGACGCTGTTCGAGGCGATTTCAAAGTCCTGGCGGGCGCGATGGACGCGATGGCCCTCGAACTGGAAATCGAAGCCGGACTTCTGGCGCGTCAGCGTCAGGACCTGGTTGTCCACGCCAAGGCGTCCGGTTCCCACGCACATCTGGCGGATAACCTGTTCGATCCCGCCTACCGAGTCCGGATAGTAGGTCTTGTAAAAATGAAGGACACGCATAGAAAGGCGGCTCGGCGGCGTTACTTAATGTGAAAGGACAGCATGATACACGGCAGCGGTCTGATGCGCCGTGGCTTGCCAGGTCAGCTGGGCGGCACGGCGCCGCCCGGCGGCAATGCAGCGCTCGCGCAAGGCATCGTCACGGGTCAGTGCCAGCATGGCCGCGCCGATCTCGCCAGCGTTTTCCGGATCGACGTCGACGGCCGCGCCCTGGGTCACCTCGGGCAGCGAACTGGCCGTGGACGCGACCACCGGCACGCCGGAGGCGAACGCTTCGACGACGGGAATGCCGAAGCCTTCATACAGCGAGGGAAAGACGAATACGCCGGCGCCGGCGTAGAGATGGCGCAGCTGGGCGGCCCCGGTCAGCTGATTGAGCCAGATCACCCGTTCGCCATCGTGGCGGGCGCCGGCGATGCGGGCAAGCAGCTCCTGGCAGCGCCAGCCGGCGCTGCCGACAATGACCAGCTGGTGCTCGGCGCGCACGGCGGCGGGCAGGGCCAGATAGGCGTCCAGCAGGCGCTCGACATTCTTGCGCGGCTGCAAGGTTCCAACGAACAGGAAGTAGCCGGGCGTGAGTCCGTGGGCTGCCAGAGCCGCCGCCACGGCGTGCGGGTCGCAGGGCGTCAGCCAGGCGGCATCGACGCCGTCATGGACGACACTGATGCGGCGCTGGTCGACGCCGAAGCACTCGACCAGCTCGTCGATGGCGAAATGCGACACGGCGATGATGTGGTCGGCCTTCTGCGCGGCGCGTTTCTGCATCCAGTTCTTGAAACGGCGCAAACGCGGGCTGCACCACTGCGGATAACGGATTGGCAAGGCATCGTGCAGGGTTGCCACCACGGGGCAGTCCATGCGCACCACACGGTAGTCGGTCACATGAAAAATATCGGTCGGCATGTGCATGCGGTGCACCGCCGGGGTCAGCAGATCGGTCAGGGTGGCCGCTTCGAACGATCGAGGCAGCGCCTGGCCCACGCTGATCGCGCCGGCGCCGCGCGCGGGCGGATAGGAAAACGCGTTGACGGTGCAGCCGGCCTGGGGAAGATGGTGCAGCAAGGCATCGGTGTAGACGCCGATGCCATCGAGGCGTCCTCCGGTCAAGCCAGGTTCGATCATGGTCGTTCCCAGGCCGACCCGCACCAGGCTCACGCCTGATACATCCAGCGCAGCGTTTCGGGCAGCGGGGTAGGAGCGATGGCGCCGATGACGCTGCTGAGCTTATCGTTGCTGCCGACCAGGGTCAGCACTTCCTTGGGGCGCACAAAGGCGGGATTGACCTGCACATCGATGCCGTAACCGGCGATGTCGGCCATGACGTCGATGACGCCGCTGAGCGAATGCCCCAGGCCGGAGCAGACGTTGAACGATTCCCCGGCCGGACTGACCGCAAGCAGGCGGCGGTAGCTTTGCGCCACCATGCGCACGTCGGAAAAATCGCGCTCGACCTTCAAGTTGCCCAATTCGATAGCGCGCGCGCCTTTGCGGAAATGGGAAACGATTTTGGGCAGCAGGAAATTCTCGGTCTGGCCCACGCCGGTGTAATTGAAGGGGCGGACGATAATGATTGGCAACTTATCGGTCCACAGCTGGGCCATGTGTTCCATGGCCAGCTTGCTGACGGCGTAATCGTTGGCCGGGGCCGGGGCCACGCTTTCGTCGATCACCCCTGCGCAGGCATTGCCGTACACATTGGCGGACGAGGCCAGCAACACGGCCGAGGGGAGGTGACGCTGGGCCGCCAGGGCTTCGAGCAGGTTGCGGGTACCGAGAATGTTGACGCGGTAAATCAGGTCTGCGTTCGAGTGGGCCACGAAGGCGATGCCGGCCAGGTGCGCCACGACGTCCGGCTGCACCTGTTCGACCATGGCGGTCACGGCGGCCCGGTCGCACAGGTCGAGCGTGAATACGTTCGGACCATGGGCTTCGCCCGGCAGCGCGGTGCCGAATACTTCGTAGCCGGCCGCGGCCAGTTCGCGCGCGAGGTAGCGGCCGGTAAAGCCGTGCAAGCCGGTGATCAGGGCACGCTTGCCCACGCCCTCGCCGGCCAGGGCGAGGGTCGAGACGTTCTGTATACCTATCCGTTTCATATTAGAAAGAGAAACCGAGTTCGTTGCGGCGCATGTCGGCCTCGACCATCATCTGGCACAGCTCTTCCAGTGTGGTCTCGGGCTCCCAGCCGAGTTCGCGTCTAGCCTTGCTCGGATCGCCGATGAGCAATTCCACTTCCGCCGGACGGTAGTATTTGGCGCTGACTTTCACCAGCAGCTTGCCGGTGCGCGCGCAGTGACCGGTTTCGTCCTCGCCCTTGCCCCTGTATTCGATCTCAATGCCGGCGCCGCGAAAGGCCATGGTGACGAAATCGCGCACGCTTTCCGTGCGGTTGGTCGCGAGGATGAAGGTGTCGGGCTGATCGGCCTGCAGGATGCGCCACATGCCTTCCACATATTCCTTGGCGTAACCCCAGTCGCGCTTGGCATCCAGATTGCCCAGCTCCAGCACGGACAGCTTATTGAGCACGATCTTGGCGACCGAGTCGGTAATCTTGCGGGTGACAAACTCGCGCCCGCGCAGGGGCGACTCATGGTTGAACAGGATGCCGGACGAGCCGAAGATATCGTAGGACTCACGGTAGTTTACCGTCATCCAATGCGCATACAGCTTGGCGATCCCATAGGGGCTGCGCGGATAAAAAGGGGTGTTCTCGACCTGGGGAATGGATTGCACCTTGCCAAACATTTCAGAGGTCGATGCCTGGTAGAAACGCGCCTTGGGATTGACGATGCGGATCGCTTCGAGCAGGTTGACGCAGCCGAGCCCGGTAATACTGGCGGTGGCGACGGGCTGCTCGAAGGACACGCCAACGAAGCTTTGCGCCGCCAGGTTGTAGACTTCGTCGGGCTGGGCGCTTTGCATCAGGCGTATGCTCGACGACAAGTCGGTCAGGTCGTACTCGACCAGCTTGAGCCTGGGATGCGAGGCAATGCCAAGTTCTTCGACGCGCCAGAAATTGACGGAGCTGGAACGACGGTACGTGCCCGTTACCTCATACCCTTTTTCCAGCAGCAGTTGCGCCAGATAAGCGCCATCCTGGCCAGTGATCCCGGTAATGAGGGCTTTTTTTGTTGTTTGCATTTAGTTGGTCGTATTTGAAACTCAGGGGCACGGGCCTGGTGAAATGCCAAATGGCTTTTGAACAACGCAGCATTGTAACAGAAGCGACTTTGCTACTTCGCGGTCAACAAGAAATTCGTGCTATATCAATAACTATTTCGCCATCATTATGCCTTGAATTCATGCGCGCACGATTCGGCATTACGCATTGTTACTTGTGTATTGAGATGTCTTTAAGTGTAGGCGGATCGTTACGAAGTTAACGCGTCGCCCAAAAAGAAACGGCCAGTTCCGCATGGAACTGGCCGCAATGGGGACTAATCTCAGCGTTCCGACACCGCATCGACCACGCACAGCGCGGTCATATTGACGATGCGGCGCACGGTGGCCGATGGCGTGAGGATGTGCACCGGCCTGGCGCAGCCGAGCAGCACCGGACCGATGGCGATGCCGTTGCCGGCCGCCGTCTTGAGCAGGTTGTAGGCGATGTTGGCGCTGTCGATGTTCGGCATGACCAGCAGATTGGCATCGCCTTGCAGGGTCGAATGCGGCATCATCTGGCGGCGCAGCTTGGAATCGAGCGCCGAATCGCCGTGCATCTCGCCGTCGATTTCCAGCTCCGGCGCCTTTTGCTGCACCAGCGCCAGCGCTTCGCGCATCTTGCGCGCCGAGTCGCTGTTGGAACTGCCGAAATTCGAGCTCGACAGCAAGGCCGCGCGCGGCACGATGCCGAAGCGGCTCATTTCTTCGGCGGCCAGCACGGTGATTTCCGCCAGTTGCTCAGCGTTAGGATTCTCGTTGACGTGGGTGTCGACGATGGCCATCTGGCGTTCCGGCAGGATCAGGAAATTCATCGCCGCGTACACGTTGGCGCCGGCGCGCTTGCCCAGCACCTGGTCAATATAGTGCAGGTGCAGATTGGTGGCGCCAAAGGTGCCGCAGATCATGCCGTCGGCGTCGCCCTTGTGGATCATCATTGCGCCGATCAGGCTGTGGCGGCGGCGCATTTCCAGCTTGGCGTATTCCTGCGTCACGCCCTTGCGGTTGGTGATGGCGTAATAGCTTTGCCAGTAATCGCGGTAGCGCTCGTCGAAATCCGGGTTGATGACATCGAAATGCTCGCCCAGCTTCAGGCGCAGGCCGAAACGCTCGATGCGTTTTTCCAGCACGCCCGGACGGCCGACCAGGATCGGCCGGGCCAGCTTCTCGTCGACCACCACCTGCACCGCGCGCAGCACGCGCTCTTCTTCGCCTTCGGCGTAGACGATGCGCTTGAGCTCCGGCGGGGCGGCCTTGGCCATGGCGAATAGCGGCTTCATGAAAGTGCCGCTGCGGTACACGAATTGCTGCAGCTGGGCCGCATAGGCTTCCAGGTCGGCGATCGGCCGGGTGGCCACGCCCGATTCCTCTGCGGCCTTGGCCACGCGCGGCGCGATCTGCATCAGCAGACGCGGATCGAACGGCATCGGGATCAGGTATTCCGGCCCGAAGGACAGATTGCTGATGCCATAGGTGGTGGCGACGACGTCGGATTGCTCGGCATGTGCCAGGTCCGCAATCGCGTGCACGACAGCAATTTCCATTTCCCGCGTGATGGTGGTGGCGCCGCAATCGAGCGCACCGCGGAAAATGTAGGGGAAACACAACACGTTGTTGACCTGATTCGGATAATCCGACCGACCAGTGGCAATAATGGCATCACTGCGCACCGCCTTGACGTCTTCCGGCAGGATTTCAGGATGCGGATTGGCCAGCGCCAGAATGAGCGGATTGGGCGCCATCTGCCGGACCATGTCCTGCTTGAGCACGCCGCCGGCGGACAGGCCGAGGAAAATGTCGGCGCCCGGCACCACTTCGGCCAGGGTACGCAGCGGGGTGTCCTGGGCAAAACGCTCCTTGTCCGGGTCCATCAGCTCGGTGCGGCCTTTGTAGACCACGCCGGCCAGGTCGGTCACGTAAATGTTCTCGATCGGAAAACCCAGGTCGACGATCAGGTCCAGGCAGGCCAGCGCGGCCGCACCGGCGCCGGACACCACCAGCTTGCACTCCTTGATGTGCTTGCCGACCACCTTGACGCCGTTCAGGATGGCCGCGCCCACGATGATCGCGGTACCGTGCTGGTCGTCGTGAAAGACCGGAATCTTCATGCGCTCGCGCAGCTGGCGCTCGATATAGAAGCACTCGGGCGCCTTGATGTCTTCCAGGTTGATGCCGCCGAAGGTCGGTTCCAGCGAGGCGATGATATCGACCAGCTTGTCGGGATCGGACTCGTTGATTTCGATGTCGAACACGTCGATGCCGGCAAACTTCTTGAACAGTACGCCCTTGCCTTCCATCACCGGCTTGGATGCCAGCGGACCGATATTGCCCAGACCCAGCACGGCGGTGCCGTTGGAAATCACCGCGACCAGGTTGCCGCGCGCAGTGTATTTATAAGAGTTGGCCGGGTCCTTGACAATTTCCTCGCAAGGCGCCGCCACGCCCGGCGAATACGCCAGGGCCAGATCGCGCTGATTGAGTAATTGCTTGGTGGGAGTGACGCTGATTTTCCCGGGGCGGGGAATTTCGTGGTACTCAAGAGCTGCCTGGCGCAGTTGCTGACGCAGCTCTTCTTTCTTGTCTGATGACGAATCCATGCTGATGCGGCCTTCCAAACGATGCGGGGGAGGCCCATGATTTTAGCAGACGATAAGTTGTTGACCATTACGTAATTTCACCTATACCGGTTTGATTGGCCGAATCGATCGATTTTTCATCGCTTGCATAAGAAAAACTATCGCATCAATTTAAACTATCAATTTTGCAAATTAATTTATTTTAGCTATTATTCTTCCATACCAACCGCACCGGAGAACAGCATGGCAAACCAGATCAAGTCCGTCACCATCGAGAACCTCGAAGCCGCTTTCGCCGGCGAATCGATGGCCCATATCAAGTACCGCTACTTCGCCAGGCTGGCGCGCGCCGCCGGCGCCATCGAGGTCGCCGAAGCCTTCGAAGCGACCGCCGACCAGGAAGTCATGCACGCCTTCGGCCACCTCGACCTGCTGTACCCGAAAGAACGGATGACCCCGGCCCGTGCACTGGAAATCGCCATCGAGGGCGAAACCTACGAGTACACCGAGATGTATCCGAAGTTCCGTCATCTGGCCGTCGAGGAAGGCAACAGCGCCGCGGTGGCCGAATACGACGAGCAGATCGAGGAATCGAAGGTGCACGCGGCGCAGTTCAAGCGCACCCTGGAAATGGCCGCCAAGCGCTTCGCCGCGCTGGCCAAGGTCGAGGAACGCCACGCCAACCACTACCAGGCCGCGCTGGACAAACTCAACGCCGCCTGAGCACCCTTTAAATCACTTCAAACAAAAGCAAAGAGGACCACCATGAAAACCTATCAATGTATCGTTTGCGGCTACATCTACGACGAAGCGCTTGGCATGCCGGACGAAGGCATCCCCGCCGGCACCCGCTGGGCCGACATCCCGGAAGGCTGGGAATGCCCCGACTGCGGCGTGGCCAAGAGCGACTTCGAGATGGTCGAGATCTGATCATGACGGCGGCCCCTCCCATCGTGATCATCGGCGCCGGCATGGCCGCGTACAGCCTGGCGCGCGAGCTGCGCAAACTCGACAAGGAGACGCCGCTGCTGCTGGTGGCCAGCGACGCGGCCGCCTCCTACGCCAAGCCGATGCTGTCGAACGC
Organism: uncultured Oxalobacteraceae bacterium; assembly: GCA_965650445.1. GTDB lineage: Bacteria > Pseudomonadota > Gammaproteobacteria > Burkholderiales > Burkholderiaceae_D > Telluria_A. The sequence continues at coordinate 9,205 of CBFGOU010000004.1, forward strand.
CATCGCGCTGGGCAAGGGCGCGCACCAGATCGTCTCCGGCAGCGCCGCGCAGATGGCCGCGCAGCTCAATGCGCGCATCCTGCCCCATACCCGCATCGACGCGATCGACAGCGCGGCGCGCAGCATCACCACCGGGCAGGGCGAGCGGATCGACTACACCAGGCTGGTACTGGCGCTGGGCGCGCAGCCGATCCGCCTGCCGCTGGGCGGCGACGCGGCCGCCGAGGTGCTGTCGGTGAACCACATCGACGACTACGCCGTCCTGCGCGAGAAGCTCGACGCCTTCCAGCGCCCGGCCCGCGTGGCCATCCTCGGAGCGGGCCTGATCGGCTGCGAGTTCGCCGACGACCTGTCGGCCGGCGGCCATCAGGTGACACTGATCGATCCGAATCCGCGGCCGCTGGCGGCGCTGGCCGCCCCCAGCCTGTCGCACGGCCTGGCATCGGCATGGGAACGGCGCGTGGCGCTGCGCCTTGGCACCACGGCGGCGAGCGTGACGCGCGCCGGCGATAGCCTGGCCCTGAGCCTGGCCGACGGCAGCGTGGTCGAGGCCGACCTGGTCCTGTCGGCGGTGGGCCTGCGCCCCTCAGTGGCGCTGGCCCAGGCGGCGGGACTGGAAACCCGGCGCGGCATTCTGGTCGACGCATTCGGCCAGACCAGCGCCAGCGACATTTACGCGCTGGGCGACTGCGCCGAATATGCCACCGCCGGCGGCAGCAGCGTGCTGCCGTATGTGGCGCCGCTGCTGACGGCGGCGCGCGCGATCGCCGCCACCCTGGCCGGCACGCCCACCAGGATCGAAATCAAGGCCGATGCGGTGATCGTCAAGACGCCGAGCTACAAGCTGGCGCTGGCGCCGCCGCCACCGGGAACCAGCGGCGACTGGGTCGACGAACATGACGGCGAACGCATCATCGCCCGCTTCATCGACGCGCAAGGCAGCGTGCGCGGCTTCGGCCTGTCGGCGCATACGCCGGCGCTGCGCGCCAGGCTGCTGGCGGAGCTGTAAGGGGCCGATCCATTACAATCGCGCCCATGCTCTCCGAATTCGACCTGATCAAACAGTATTTCAAGCGCAACCGTCCCGGCCAGGCCGTGCTGGGCATCGGCGACGATTGCGCCCTGCTGGCGCCCTCCCCCGGCATGCAGCTGGCCATTTCCTCGGACATGCTGGTCGAAGGCCGGCATTTCTTCGCCGGCGCCGACGCCCGCATGCTGGGCCACAAATGCCTGGCCGTGAACCTGTCGGACCTGGCCGCCATGGGCGCGCGCCCGCTCGGCTTCACCCTGGCGCTGGCCCTGCCGGAAGCCAACCGCGACTGGCTGGCCGCCTTCTCGGCGGGGCTGTTCGCCCTGGCCGACGAACACCAGTGCGAACTGATCGGCGGCGACACCACCAAGGGCCCGCTCAACATCTGCATCACCGTGTTCGGCGAAGTGGCGCCCGGCCACGCGCTGCGGCGCGACGCCGCCCGCGCCGGCGACGACATCTGGATCTCCGGCACCCTGGGCGACGCCCGCCTGGCGCTGGCGTGCTACTGGCGGCAGCACGCGCTGCCGGGCGCGCAGATGGAGCTGGCGGCGGCGCGCATGCACATGCCGGCCCCGCGCGTGGCGCTCGGCCTGGCCCTGGGCGCGGCGCCGCTGGCGCACGCCGCCATCGATATTTCGGACGGTCTGGTGGGCGACCTGGGCCACATCCTGGCCGCGTCGGATGTGGGCGCCACGCTCAACGTCGACCTGCTGCCGGCCGGCCCGGTACTGGCCACCCAGGACGCGGCGCTGCGGCGGCGCTTCTGCGCGGCCGGTGGCGACGACTATGAACTGTGCTTCACCGCCCCCCAGGCACAGCGCGCCGCCATCGAGCAGGCCGCGGGCGCCACCCGCGTCACCCGCGTGGGCAGCATCGAGGCGCAACCGGGCCTGCGCCTCGTAGGTGCCGACGGCGCGCCGCTCGACTTGCAGTTGGCCGGCTTCGATCACTTCGCCTCTTAAGGCGAATCGGCCTCGGTGGCTTGCGGCTGGACCCGCCGGCTCATCAGGCGGTAATGGCGGAATGCCTCGCGCACGCTGGCGCGCAGCGCGTTGTCGTCCCACGGCTTGGTGTAGAAGCGGTAGACCGCGCCGCGGTTGATCGAATCGAGCACCGTCTCCAGGCCCGCATAGCCGGACAGGATCATGCGGATCGTGTCCGGGTACATCTCCTTGACCTTGCTCAGAAATTCGGTGCCGCTCATGCCCGGCATGCGCTGGTCGCACAGGATCACTTCGACCGGGTACAGCGCCAGCATTTCGAAGCCCTCGGCCGGCGAGGCCGCCGTCAGGATGCGGTAATCCTCCGGCCGGAACAGACGGTGCAGCGCGGCCAGCACGGTGGGGTCGTCGTCGATCAGCAGCAGGGTCGGACGGGAGATCTGGTCGGGGTCGCGCTCGACCGGCGCTGCGCGGTTCGCCAGTACCAGCTTGCCCATGTCCCCGGCCGGCAGCGGGCGCGAGAAATGAAAGCCCTGCATTTCGTCGCAGCGGTTGCGGCGCAAATAGTTTCGCTGGGCGCCCGATTCCACCCCTTCGGCGATCACCTGCATGTGCAGGCTGTGCGCCATGCTGATGATGGCCAGCGCGATGGCCGCATCGTCCGGATTGACGGTCACGTCGCGCACGAAGGCGATGTCGATCTTGAGCTTATCGATCGGGAAGCGCTTCAGGTAGGCCAGGCTGGAGTAGCCGGTGCCGAAGTCGTCGATGGCCACGCGGATGCCGAGCAGCTTGAGGTTGCCCAGCACTTCGATGGTGTGCTCGGCGTTGGCCATCAGCGCGCTTTCGGTCAGCTCCAGTTCCAGCAGCGCGGCGTCGATCTGGTGGCGGTCGAGGACGCGGCGGATTTCCAGTTCCAGGTCGCCTTCGACAAACTGGCTGCTCGACACGTTCACCGCCACCCGCACGTCGCCGACGCCCTCGGCCTGCCAGGCGGCGATCTGGCGGCAGGCTTCCTCGATCACCCAGGCGCCGGCGCGCACGATCATCCCGGTCTCCTCCAGCACCCCCACGAACTCGGCCGGGTACACCATGCCGTGGCCGGGACGGTTCCAGCGCAGCAGCGCTTCGGCGCCGCTGATCTGGCCGGTGTTCAGGTCCACCTTGGGCTGGTAGTGCAGCTCGAATTCGTCGTGCTCGAGCGCATGGCGCAGCGCCAGCTCCAGCTCCAGCCGGGCCAGCACCTGCACGTTCATGGCGGAGGTGAAGAAGCGGTAGCCATCGCGCCCGGCCTCCTTGGCGCGCCCCATGGCGGTATCGGCGTAGCGGATCAGGGTGTCGGGATCGGTGGCGTCGTCGGGATACAGGGCGATGCCGATGCTGGCCGTCAGCAGGATCTGCTGGCCCTGCAGGTCGAACGGCGCGCGCAGCGCTTCGCGCACTTCGTTGGCCACGTTGACCGCGTCCTGCTGGCTGTGCTCGATCTTCAGGATCAGCGCGAATTCGTCCCCGCCCAGCCGGCCGACGGTGTCGCGCAGCGGCACGCAGCGCGCCAGCCGGCTGCTGAACTGGCGCAGCAGGTCGTCGCCGCAACTGGTGCTGAGCGAATCGTTGACGATCTTGAAGCGGTCCAGCGCGATGAACAGCACCGCCACCCGGGGCGGGTTGTCGGCGCCGGCCTCGAGCGTCTCGCGCAGGGTCTGGTAGAACAGGGCGCGGTTGGGCAGGCCGGTCAGGCTGTCGTAGCCGGCCAGGCGGCGCAGGCGCTGCTCGGTCTCGATGCGTTCGCTGATGTCGCGCGCCACCGCGATCAGCATGCGGGTGCTGCCCACGGTGCGCACCTGCCAGTAGATTTCGACCGGAATGCTCAGCAGATCCGAGCGGGTCAGTTCGGTGTCGACCAGGTTCGGGTCGCGCGCCTTGGCGCGGTTCGGATCGGCCTGGTGCGCCAGCCCGTAGCTGGTGGGGTCCAGCGCGAGCAGCTGCTCGCGCCGGTAACCCAGCATGCGGCAGGCGCCGTCGTTGATGTCGACCACCTTCATGCTGCCGGTATCGATCAGGAAGATGGCGTCGGCGGTGGCGTCCATGGCGCTGCGAAAGCGCTGCAGTTCGGCGGTGCGCTCGCGCACGGTCTGCTCCAGCAGGCTGCCGTAATTGCGCGATTCCTGGTGCAGCAGGCGCACTTCGAGCATGTTGCGGATGCGCGTGAGCACCTCGACCGGGTCGAACGGCTTGCTGACGAAGTCGCGCGCGCCGGTGTCGAGCGCGGCCAGTTTCTTGTCCGGTTCGGCCGTGACCACCAGCACCGGCAGGTAATCGTGTTCGAGCGGCTTGAGCGCTTCCATCACTTCGAAGCCGCTCATGCCGGGCATGTGCAGGTCGAGGATGATCAGGTCGTAATGGTGCTGCTCGTGCAGGCCCACCACCTGGCGTGGATCGGTGGTGCTGTGCACATTGGTGTAGCCGGACCCGCTCAGGAGAAATTCCAGCAGCTGCACGTTGACCGGCTGGTCGTCCACGATCAGGATGGCGGCGTGGAGAATGTCGTCTTTGTCGATCATGATGGCGCCTTCACTGCGTTGCGATTCGCGCGTGACAGCGCCAGGGTGCTGTCGATCGCTTCGGCAAATTCGTCAATGTTGATGGGCTTGGTGAGGTAGCGGTGAAAACCGCTGGCCATGCCGCGCTCGACGTCGCGCGGCATGGCGTTGGCGGTCAGGGCGATGATGGGAATGTGGGCGGTGCGCGGATCGCTGCGCAAGGTCTTGAGCGCGTCGGTGCCGCTCACGCAGGGCAGGTTGAGATCCATCAGGATCACGTCGGGCAGGTGCGCCCTGGCCATCTCGATGCCCAGGTGCCCGTCGGGCGCCGAGAGCAGGTGCAGGTCGGGCCGGAAGCCGACGATTTCTTCGACCAGGCGCAGGTTGGCGGGATTGTCTTCGACGTACAGCACGGTGTGGCGGGCGTGATGGGCGGGCGCGCGGGAAAGGGGGGCGTGCAGCTGGCCCGTTTCAGTGACCGAGGGCAGCGGCCGGGTGGTCGGCATGCTGACGGAAAACACGCTGCCGACGCCGGCGCTGCTGCTGACATTGATCGAGCCGCCCATCAGTTCGACCAGGCGGCGCGTGACCACCAGGCCGATGCCGGTGCCTTCCTCGCTGCCGTTTTCCTGGCCCAGGCGGTTAAACGGCTGGAACAGGCTGGCCACCTGGTCCGGGCGCAGGCCCATGCCGGTATCCTGCACCGAGATGCGCACCCTGTCGTCTTCCACCGCGCAGGCCAGCACCACGGCGCCGCTTTCGCGGTTGTATTTGATGGCGTTCGAGAGCAGGTTGAGCAGCACCTGCTTGAGACGGGTGCGGTCGGCCATCACCACCACCCCGGTGGCGTCCGGGAACAGCACGCGCACCTTGCGCTGCTCGGCCATCGGTTCGGTCATGTTGCGGCATTCGACCAGGATGTCGTCCAGCCCGACCGGTTCCATCGACAGGGTGACGGTGCCCGATTCGACCTTGGCCAGGTCGAGAATCTCGTTGATGAGGGTCAGCAGATGGCGCCCGGACTTGAGAATGTGGCCCGCGAACTCCTTCTTTTGCACGGGGGTGGACGGCATGTGGTCGGAGGTGAGAATCTGGGCGAAGCCGAGCACCGCGTTGAGCGGGGTGCGCAGTTCGTGGCTCATCGAGGACAGGAAGGCCGACTTGGCCTGGTTGGCTTTCTTGGCCGCGTCCATGGCCAGTTCCAGTTCGGCGTTGGCCAGTTCCAGCTGCATGGTGCGTTCGTGCACGCGCTGCTCGAGCTGTTCGTTCAGGCGCATCACTTCCAGGCGCGCGCCGGCGATGGCGCGGTTGGAGGTTTCCAGTTCGCGCGTGCGCTGCTCGATTTCGGTGAGCATGGTGTTGAACGAGTCGACCAGTTCGCCGGCCTCGTCGTCGCTGATGCGCTCGGCGCGCTGGGAATAGTCGCGCGTGGCCACCACTTCGTGGGCGATGTCGGAAATGGCCACGATGGGCGCGGTGATGATGGCGCCCAGGCGGCGCGTGATCAGCCAGGCGATCAGCATGGCCGCCGAGATGACGGCAGCGGCGATGCTCAGGTAGTCGAGCGCGCGCGCCAGCAGAATGTAGTCGGCGCGCAGATACACGGTGCCGAGAAATTCGCCATTCTCCACGATGCGCTGGTAGGTTTCCAGGTCGTTGCCCGTCACATGGGCGCCCTCGGCGTTCGGGCGCGGCGGGATGGCGCCGCGTTCGCCCGGCGCCGCGTAGCTGGCGAACAGGGTGCCGCCGGCATTGTAGATGGCGGCCGCGCGCACGGTGGGCCGGATGCGCAGCGAGGCCAGGTTTTCGGTGGCCAGGCGGCGGTCGTCGAAACTGAGGGCGGCCGAGCTCAGATGGCCGAGCAGTTCGGCCTGGGTCGCCATGTCGCCCAGCACCGCGCGGTGGTAGCCGCGCAAATCGTAGGCGATCACCGCGCCGATCGACACGACCAGCGCCGCCAGGGTGGTCAGCATGACCACCGTCAGCAGCTTCTGGCGCAGGGGGCGGCCGGTCATGCGCCCCTCCGCCCGCGCCCGGCACGGCTGCCCACGCACGTCCGCTGGACGCGTTCGGCAAGGAGGCGGAGCGCATTATTCATGGGAGACCTGCAACGTGGAAAGCGCACCCCGAAGGGTATTCATTGAGCATATCAGCAGGAAACAATCGCATGGCGCACGGCTGGCGCCGCTTGAACTGTTCGGTAAAATTTTTTCCTCTTGCAAGAATGCGTGACTCAATTTTCAGGCACGCATGGTAAAGTAGAATCGACGTCGACGACCGTGTCGGCGCCAGAACGACGACCCGCCCAAAGGAGACTCCCGTGACGAACGACATCATCGATCTTGCCACCAAAGTTGGCCACGCGCTACAACAAAAGGGTCTGCTACTCACCACCGCCGAGTCCTGCACCGGCGGCGGCGCGGCCCAGGCCATTACCGAAATCGCCGGCTCCACCGGCTGGTTCGACTGCGGATTCATCACCTATTCGAATGCCTCGAAAACCGAACTGCTGGACGTCTCGGCCGCGCTGATCGCCCAGGTCGGCAGCGTCAGCGAGGAAGTCGCCGCCGCCATGGCCACCGGCGCGCTGGCCAACAGCAATGCGCACGTGGCGATCTCGACCACCGGCATCGCCGGCCCGACCGGCGCCGTGCCCGGCAAACCGGTGGGCACCGTCTGCTTCGGCTGGGCGCGCGGCGAGCATGTACATACAGAGCGCCTGGTGTTTTCCGGCGACCGCCACGCGGTGCGCGAACAGACCGTGCGCCACGCCCTGCAGGGGCTGCTTCGCTTCATCGAATAGGCCGGCCGGCCATGGCGCGTGCCGCCTGCCTGCTGGCATTGATGCTGGCCGCCCGGACTGCGGCGGCCGAGCCTGCTACCTGGACGGTGTACGCGGCTGGCGACATCGCCGACTGCCGTCACAACCGTCCGGCCTACACCGCCGCGGCCGGCACCGCCGAGCTGGTCGCGCAGGCCCTGGCGCCCGATCCGCACGCGTCGGTGTTGCTGTTGGGAGACAATGTCTACGACGATGGCACCGCCGCCGAATACCGCGATTGCTACCATCCTACCTGGGGCCGCTTCAAAGAGCGCACTTTCCCTTCGCCCGGCAATCACGAATACAACACAGCTAGCGCCGCCGGCTATTTCGGCTATTTCGGCGCCCGCGCCGGGCCCGGCTATTACGCCGTCACCCTGGGCCGCTGGCGCGTGATTTCGCTCGACAGCAACCTGGGCGGCGGGGCCATGGACGCCCAGCTGGGGTGGCTGCAGCGGGAACTGGACGCCAATCCGGCACGCTGCACCCTCGCCTACTGGCACCACCCACTGTATAGTTCTGGCGGGCATGCTGAAAATGCGCGCATGCACGCGGCTTGGGCGATGCTGTACCGCGCCGGCGCCGAGCTGGTGCTGTCCGGCCACGATCACGAATTCGAGCGCTTCGCGCCGCAGGACGCCGACGGCCACCCCGATCCGGCGCGCGGCGTGCGCCAGTTCGTGGTGGGCACGGGCGGCGCCTACATCACGCCGTTCCGGTGGCCACGGCCCCACAGCGAGATGCGCGACGCCAACCGTACCGGCGTGCTGAAGCTGGTGCTGGGCGAACAGGGATACACTTGGGAATTTCTGGAAGCGAGATACGATGGCTTTCCCAACGGCCAGCCGCCCGACCGCGGCAGCGGGACCTGCCACGACTAATGACACGATACTCGGGAGCTAATTGATGCACAACACGGTCCACTTCATCCTGCAGGGCAAGGGTGGCATCGGCAAGACGCTGGTGTCGACCATCCTGGCCCAATGGCTGGCCAGCAAGGATGAGCAGCCGCTACGCTGTTACGACACCGACCAGGAAAACGCCACGTTTTCGCGCTACAAGGCCATGAACGTCAAGCATGTGCCGGTGATGACGGACAGCCGCAACATCGATCCCAAGCGCTTCGACGCCTTGATGATCGATCTGCTGGAAGAAGAAGGCAACTGCGTCATCGACAATGGCGCCAATACCTTTTCGCCGCTGATGGGCTACCTGCTGGAAAACGACTGCTTCGACCTGCTCAAGGAATCCGGGCGCAAGGTGTATATCCACACCATCGTCGGCGGCGGCGACACCCTGCACGACACGGCCATGGGATTCGTCTCCACCGCCAAGTCGACCGATGTGCCGCTGGTGCTGTGGGAAAACCAGCACTTCGGCCTGCTGCAATCGGCGGCCGGCAAGCAATTCACCGAATCGCAGACCTATGCCGACCATGCCCAGCGCGTGATCGGCCGGGTGGTGCTGGCGCAACGCAATGCCGACACCTTCGGCGCCGACATCAAGAAAATGAACATTGCGCGCCTCACCGCCAACGAGGTCAAGGAAAGCGAAAAGTTCAACGTGATGGAAAAGCAGCGCATCAAGGTGGTGTTCCGCGATCTGTTCGAACAGCTCGACAAGGTCAACTGGTAGGCCGCCATGGACCAGCAGAAACTGCGCACCCTGGTGTTCGAGAAAACCGGCGTCAAGGTCGACCTCGACGACCCCATCTTCGCGCTGGTGGCGCTCAATGAAGCGGTGCTGGAGGAAACCGTCGAGCGCCATGTGGCGCGTATCGACGCGGCCAGCGCGGCCCTGGCCCAGGCGGTGACGGGGCAGCCGGTGCTGCCGGCCGTGACGCCGTCCAGACCGCTTGTGCAAGGCGGGCCGGAAAAGCGCATGATGATGGTCGCCGGCGCGGCGGCCGCCCTGGGCGCCGTACTGGTCCTGCTGGGCCAGGCGGTGTTGTTCCGGCAGCCCGCGCCGCCCGCACCGGTGCTGGTCGCCAAGGAATTGACGGGCGAACAAGCGCTGGCGCTGAAGCAGGCCGAGAAACTCAACAAGATTATCGCCAGGCTGGACAGCAAGACCCGCACCACCATCCAGACCGAAATGCAAAAACCCTGACACAGTATGAGCAAGCATCACGACCACGATCATGAGCACCATGGCCACGATCATCATGGCCACGGGCACGGACACGGGCACGGACACGGACACGGGCACCACCATCACCATGCGGCGCCGAACGGCAGCACGCGCGCCTTCACGCTGGCGATCGGCCTGAACGCCGTGTTCGTGGCTGTTGAGTTCGGCTACGGCTTCGTGGCCAATTCCACCGCGCTGATGGCCGACGCCGGCCACAATCTGTCGGATGTGCTGGGGCTGATCCTGGCCTTCGGCGCGGCCCTGCTGGCCAAAAGCGAGCCCAGCAAACGGTACACCTACGGCCTGCGCAGCTCGTCGATCCTGGCGGCGCTGCTCAACGCCCTGCTGCTGATGCTGGCCTGCGGCGCGATCGGCTGGGAAGCGGTGCACCGGCTGAACACGGCGGCACCGGTGGCCGGCAAGACCGTGTCCATCGTGGCCGCGGTGGGGGTGCTGGTCAACGGCATTTCCGCCTGGCTTTTCATGGCCGGCAGCAAGGACGACATCAATATCCGCGGCGCCTACCAGCACATGGCGGCCGACGCCGCCATCTCGCTGGGGGTGGTGGTGTCCGGCGTGGTGATCCTGTTCACCGGCTGGACCTGGATCGACCCGGCCCTGAGTATCCTGATCGTGCTGTTTATTCTGATCGGCACCTGGTCGCTGCTGAAGGAATCGCTGCGCATGGTGCTGGCGGCGGTGCCGGCCAATGTGGATTCGGCCAGGGTGGCCGCTTTTCTGCGCGCCCAGCCTGGCGTGTCGGAAATGCACGACCTGCATATCTGGGCCATGAGCACCACCGAAACGGCGCTCACGGCCCATCTGGTGATGCCGGACGGCTATCCGGGCGACCGCGCCATCGACGCCATCGTCGCCCAGTTAAAGAGCGAGTACGCGATCGCCCACTGCACCCTGCAGGTCGAGCAGGGCACCACGGTGCACGATTGCGCGCTGCACGCCGAGGCGCACGCAGCGCACTAAGGCTTAGCCGGCCAGGTTGGCGAACAGCGCCGTCGACAGGTAGCGCTCGCCGAACGAGGGGATGACCGTCACGATCACCTTGCCGGCGTTCTCCGGACGCTTGGCCACCTGCGCCGCCGCCCACAAGGCCGCGCCTGCCGAAATACCGACCAGCAATCCTTCCTGGCTGGCAGCCGCGCGCGCGGTCGTGAACGCGTCTTCGTTCTTGACGCAAATGACTTCGTCGTACACGTGGGTATTGAGCACGGCCGGCACGAAACCGGCACCCAGGCCCTGGATCGGGTGCGGCCCCTTGGTACCCTTGGACAACATCGGCGATGCTTCCGGCTCGACCGCGATGACCTGGAAGCCCGGCTTGCGCTCCTTGATCACTTCGCCCACGCCGGTGATGGTACCGCCGGTGCCCACGCCGGCCACCAGGATATCGACCTTGCCGTCGGTATCGCGCCAGATTTCCTCGGCGGTGGTGCGGCGGTGCACATCCGGATTGGCCGGGTTGTTGAACTGCTGCGGCATCAGGTAGTTCGGATGCGCCGCCACCAGTTCCTCGGCCACGCGGATGGCGCCCAGCATGCCTTCCGGACCGGGCGTGAGGACCAGTTCGGCGCCATAAGCGCGCAGCAGCATGCGGCGCTCGTTGCTCATGGTTTCAGGCATGACCAGCTTGCAGCGGTAGCCGCGCGCCGCGCACACCATCGCCAGCGCGATGCCGGTGTTGCCGCTGGTGGGTTCGACAATGACCGTGTCCGGGCCAATCTTGCCGGCCGCTTCGGCCGCTTCGATCATGGACAGGCCGATGCGGTCCTTGACGCTGTGGGCCGGGTTGTAGAACTCCAGCTTGGCCAGCACATCGGCGCCGGCGCCCTGCACCAGCTTGCGGATACGCACCAGCGGAGTATTGCCGATCAGTTCGGTGACATCGTTTGCGACTCTCATATTGGTTCCCCAGGGTTGGACATTGATTAGAGGCTGTTTCAAGATGGCCATGGCGGCGTTGCAGCTCCTTGCCGTGCAGCCGCACCGTCTTCGTCGCTGCGCCTAGCCCTGCCCATGTTGAAACAGCCTCTTAGACAGTGCTCTTGACAGTTTATTTGACCTTGACCAGTTCGACCTCGAAGATCAGGTCGGAGTTGGCCGGGATGCCGGGCAAGGCACGGGCGCCGTAGGCCAGGCGCGCGGGAATGATCAGGGTACGCTTGCCGCCCACCTTCATGCCCTGCAGGCCCTGGTCCCAGCCCTTGATGACGCGGCCGGCGCCGAGCACGAATTCGATCGGTTCGCCGCGCTCGCGCGAGGAATCGAACTGGCGCCCGTGCTGTTTGGTGGCCAGCGGCTTGAACAGCCAGCCGGTGTAGTGCACCGACACGGTGGTGCCGACCTGGGCTTCGGCGCCCTTGCCGATCAGGTTATCGGTGACGGCCAGCTGGTCTTCGGCAGCCGCCATCTGGGCTGGGGGCGCAGCCGCCGAGACCGGCTCGACGGTGTTGGCGGCGGGCGCCGGCTGGGTGGTGTTCTGGGCCAGTGCGGCGCCGGCTGCCAGCAGCAGGGCGGCGCTCAAAGTGCGACGAATCATCATGAACTCTTTCGTGAACGGTGGAGGGATGCTGCTTTATGATAGCGCGTCGGCGGCCAGGTGGCGCAGCGCGTGGGCCGCCGCCGCCATGCCGAAGGTGGCGGTGACGACCATGGTGGAACCGAAGCCGGCGCAATTGAGGCCGGTGACGCCGTCGATGGCGCAGCTTTCCTCGCCTTGCGGCAGGCTCAGGCGCTCCATCGAAAACACCGCGTCGACGTGAAACCTGGTTTTCTCGCCGCGCGGGTAACCGTATTGATTGCGCAGGCGCTTGCGCACCATTTTCAGCAAGGGTTCCTGCTCGGTGCGGGCGAGGTCGCGGATGGCGATCTGGGTCGGGTCGCGCTGGCCGCCGGCGCTGCCGATGATCACCATGGGCAAGCCGTGCGCGCGGCAGTGGGCGATCAGCGCGGCCTTGGCCTTGACGCTGTCGATGGCGTCGACCACGAAATCGTAGCCGCGCCCGGCGATCATCCGGTCCAGGTTGTCGGGATCGACGAAATCTTCGATCAGGTTGACCTTGCAATACGGATTGATCTGGGCGATGCGCGCGGCCAGGGCCTCGACCTTGGGCTGGCCAATGGTGCCGGTCAAGGCCATGATCTGGCGGTTGATGTTCGATTCGGCCACGTTGTCCAGGTCAATCAGGGTCAGCTGGCCGATGGCGCTGCGCGCCAGCGCTTCGACCACCCAGGAACCGACCCCGCCGACCCCGACCACGCACACGTGGGCGGCCTGGAAGCGCGCCAGCGCGGCGGCGCCGTACAGGCGGCCAATGCCGCCGAAGCGGCGCTCCATGTCGACCGGGTCGGCCTCGGGCGACGGCGGCAATGAGGTGTCAAGCGGGGTATCAAGCGTGTTCATCCGCACATTTTAACGGACGCGGGCCGGCGCGCTGCTCTAAAATGAAGCGCTGTACAGCCTGACAATCGACGCAACCCAGGAATGACCATGACCCTCAACGCCCTGCCCGACAGCGCACCCGGCTTCGACCAGCCGATCGCCGTGCTGAAACACTGCCACGACCGCATCCGCAAGCAACTCGACACGCTGGCCAGGCTGGTGCCGCATCTGGCCGCGCACGGCGCCGACGACCAGGCGCGCCAGGCCGCCAGCGCGCTCATCAAGTATTTCGACAAGGCCGCGCCGCTGCACCACCAGGACGAGGAGCACGACCTGGTGCCGATGCTGCAGGCCAGCGCCGCCGGGGCCGACGCGGCCCTGCTGGCCGAGCTGGTGCCGCAAATCCTGAGCGAACACCAGCAGATGGATGGCATGTGGCAAAGCCTGCATGAAGAGCTCAGGCAGATCGCCGACGGCAAGCCAGCGCAGCTGTCGGAGCACACGGTGCGGCGCTTCTGCGACACCTATGCGCGCCACATGGAAATCGAGGAAGGCAATATCGCGCCCATGGCCAAGCGCCTGTTTTCGGCCGGACAGATGGCGCAGCTGGGCCAGGCCATGCAGCAACGGCGCGGGATTGCGGCGCCGGCGCCGACCTTGGGCGAGGCGGTGGCGGCGCTGCGCAAGGATTACGGCCAGGCCATGCTGGACGAAAGCATGGTGGCGGACGACCCCTTCATGCAATTTAACCAGTGGTTCGAGCAAGCCCTCAAGGCCGACGTCAACGAGCCGAACGCGATGAGCGTGGCCAGCGTGGACGTCCGCGGACGGCCGAGTTCGCGCATCGTGCTGATCAAGCAATACGACGCGCGCGGCTTCACCTGGTACACCAATTACGACAGCCAGAAAGGGCGCGAGCTTGCGGCAAATCCAAACGCTTGCCTGCTCTTCTTTTGGAGTGAACTTGAGCGCCAGATTCGCATCGAAGGAAGGGTGGAGCGTACCTCGGCGGCGGAAAGCGACGCATATTTCCACAGCCGGCCGCTGAAAAGCCGGCTGGCCGCGATCGCATCGGCGCAAAGCAGTCCGATCGCCGACCGCGCCAGCATGGAACAGCAGTATGCAGCGGTAGCACAGCAGTACGGCGAACAGCCGCCGCGTCCGGCCAACTGGGGCGGGTTCCGGCTCGTGCCGGAACGTTTCGAGTTCTGGCAGGGGCGCCGTTCGCGTTTTCATGACCGTATCGAATACACGCTGCAGGCCGACGGCAGCTGGATACGGCAACGTTTGCAACCGTAGCGGACGCGCCGCGCCTTCGTCTTGCCGCGCGCGTTCGAGCCGCATTCACGCAGCATTAACGCAGCACCAGCGAGGGCGCCATGTTTTACCAGACCCGATTGAGCGCATGGTCATCCGGCCTGCGCCAGCAACACGCGCTGCCACTACGGATTGCCCTGTGGGACGGGCAGCAACTGGATTTTTCGTCCGATCCGCCGCGCGTGACGATCCGCGTGCCGTGCGCGCGCGCGCTCCGGTTTCTGCTGTCGCCTTCACTGTTCAGCCTGGGCAAAGCCTATGTGGAAGGCGAACTCGAGGTCGAAGGCCGCGCCAGCGACATGATCGCCATGGTCAATGCGCTGGCGCGCACTGCCGGGCCGGCGGAACGGCCGTCGCGGCTGAACCTGTTTAAGCGGCGCCATACCCGCAGGCTCGACGCCGAGGCGATCCGCTACCACTACGATATTTCCAACGAGTTCTATGCCGCCTGGCTCGATCCCGGCATGGTGTATTCCTGCGCCTACTTCGAACACGGCGACGAAGCGCTGGCCCTGGCGCAGGAGAAAAAAATTGACCACATCCTGCGCAAGATCGGTCTGCGCGCCGGCCACACCCTGCTCGATGTGGGCTGCGGCTGGGGCACGCTGGCGATCCGCGCGGCCCAGCAGTTCGGCGCGCGCTGCGTGGGCATCACGCTGTCGGAGAACCAGGCGCGGCTGGCGCGCGAACAGGTGGCGCGCGCCGGCCTGCAAGCCCGGGTCGAGATCCGCGTGGAGGATTACCGCGACGTCAGCGGCAGCTTCGACCGCATCACCAGCGTGGGCATGTTCGAGCATGTCGGCATCGCCCGCCTGCCGGCCTATTTCCGCAAGATCCATGACTTGCTGACCGACGATGGGGTGGCCATGAACCATGGCATCACCAGCACCGACGTGCGCAGCCGCGAAGTGCCGCACGGCGGCGGCGAGTTCATCCAGCGCTACGTGTTCCCGCACGGCGAACTGGCCCATCTGGGCACGGTGGTGCACGCGATGCAGGAAGGCGGACTGGAAGCGCGCGACGTGGAAAACCTGCGGCGCCACTACGCCCGCACCTGCGCGCGCTGGGCCGAGAACTTCGAAAACCACGCCGACCAGATCCGGCGCCTGACCGATGCCAGGCACTTTCGCATCTGGCGCGTGTATCTGGCTGGCTGCGCCCACGCGTTCGCGCATGACTGGATCAGCGTGTACCAGATCGTGTGCGGCAAGGCCGGGCGTGATCCCGGCGTCATTCCGTGGTCGCGCCGCTACATGTACCCGCAGTCCGGCGCGCTGGCCGAGCTCAGGTGAAGCGCTCCGCGAAGGTTTTACGGAATTTCATCACCTTGGGCGCCACCACGAAGGCGCAATAGCCCTGCATGGGGTGCTGGCGGAAGTAATTCTGGTGGTAGTCCTCGGCCTTGTACCAGGTCTGGGCCGGCAGCACTTCGGTGACGATGGGCGCATCCCACACGCCCGCCATTTCGCCGATGACCTGGCGCGCGGTGGCTTCCTGTTCCGGCGAGGTGCAAAAAATTGCTGAGCGGTACTGAGTGCCGACATCGTTGCCCTGGCGGTTCAGGGTGGTGGGATCGTGGATGGTGAAGAAAATTTCCAGCAAGTCGCGGTAAGCGATCACGGCGGGATCGAAGCTGACCTTGACCACTTCGGCGTGGCCGGTGGTGCCGGCGCACACCTTTTCGTAGCTCGGCTCGGGGTCCTGCCCGCCCATGTAACCGGACTCGACCTTGATCACCCCGCGCGCCTCCTGATACACCGCTTCCAGGCACCAGAAGCTAACAGCCCGCACCGAGTATTGCAACCTCAATGCGGGAACCTCCTTTCGCTTCCAAGTCATTGATTTGGTTCATTTTACTACCTCTGGCGGTGGGTGTTCTTCGGGTGAATTTTATCAAAAAGCCGTCTCCGATTGGGTGAATTGCCGTAAAATTTACCCAGCAATTAACCCTGGAAGCTTACAAAATGGCAACAATTCCTCGCGGTATCCAAGTCGTAGAGCATACCAATGCTGATAATAGTATCACCAAAAAATACAGAGTTCGCATTGTTCGCAAAGGCTTCAAAGCAGACCGTCGATTCGACGATCTCCAAGAAGCAAGCGAATTCTTGAACCTTTCAAAATTGAAGAAAGGTAAAGAAATTATTTTCAACATTACAGAAGAAGAACGACTAAAGAAGCACCAGCAGGAAGAAGACCCATACAATTATACATTCGGTTATTTTGTAAATCGGTATATCAATGAAGAAGTTCTCTCCAAGCCGATTACAACAGAAATGCAAAAACGAAACAGAACAAATATTCTTTCATTTTACAAGACAATTCTTAACACAAGCATTGAAAATACGGGTTTGACGTACAAAGAAAAAGAAGAGGAACTCGGAGGACTTGGCGACAAAAAAGTCCATACCTTTATGAAAGGTTTTGACATTCGCAAAATCAGCAATGTTGATATTAATAGTTATATTAAAGAACGACTAGCAAAAGGATTGAAAAAATCCTCTGTCGGTCGTGAAATTACGCACATTTCCAATGTTTTTAATAATTTACAAAATATCAGCACTGAGCTTGCAAGCCTTCCCAATCCGTGCTTGAAATACAATAAAAATTTACTTAAAGATAGAACAACCAAGAAGAAAATAAAAATTACCAAAGAGGAAGAGGAATTAATTTTCAAAAAATTGCAGGAGAAGAACAACAAAGCAATGTATCAAATTGCAATGATTTCCGCTCTTACTGCACTTCGCAGAAGCGAAATAATTTATCTCACAACGCACCAAATTCACGATAATTATATAGAGCTTGAGACAACAAAAACGACTCCAAGGACTGTTTACATAGACAAGCAAGCAAAGGATTTTCTTAACACTTTGAAGCCTGTCACGAGTGACGGTCGCCTATTTTCCCATACCGTAATGGGGTTCGAAGGAAATTTCCGAAGGTTCTTAGACGACAACAAGCTACAAGGACGCTTTAGTTTCCACGACTTACGCCGTCTTGCGATTAGTAGAAAAATCGCACAAATCGGTGCAGAAAATTCTGTTTTCATTACTGAATTTTTGGGAATTTCCAATGTCAACAAATTTGAAGAACTGCACAATCCCAAGTTGATTTATGCACCAACAACTCAAGCCACCGCACTAAAAAACTTTGGACATACGCTTCCACAGACAACAAAAATATATTTCAACATGCCGAATATTGAGATAAAAAAGAAACCATAAAAGAAGACAATTTTCATAAAAAGTAGTACGCAACGGCAACAATTTTTGATATGATGAGCTATCAGCTAGAGAAAAAGGCTGACTTCCTCAAACCTTTTGAAAGAAAAATCATGACGACTGTTGCCGAAATTCTCGCAAAAATCGCGAACAAAACTGCTGTTAAAGCCGACTTTGACCAACTTGCAAAACTGTATGAAGCAGAAGCCGAGCAAGAAAAGAAAGCGGAAGAAGTGTTCAACAAACTTATTGATACTATCAGCAAAGCGAAGATTGACCCCGCTAAACTTTATGCCGCGCTTGCTGAAAAAGAGTTGATTTCGGCTCCAAAAACTTCGGCAAAAAGTGATAAAGTTGTTTTGGTTGAAGAACCAATCAAGACAAAAGAAGGTCGTGACAGCACCTTCAAAATTTGGGGCGGTCGTGATTTGAATGCTTTGCAAGGCGAAGCTAAGAAAAATTGGCTGGCTTTGAAAGCTAAAGGCAAAGACTACTTTATGACCCGCTTCACCGAAGAAGGAAAAAAATACAACGAAGCATTCGGCACCGCTTGGGTTGAAGCATTGTTCAAGTAATCAACAAGTTTAATGAAGAAGCCCCGAATTTCGGGGCTTTTTTTTCGTCTTAATATGCAATCTTTTCATTTAACTTATTGACCTTGAATGCCCGCATTTTGTTAATTCTAATAAAAAACATATGCACCGCCGCTTGCAAATTGTCCAAATTATCAACAGAGAGCTTGTCCAAATCTATCGTCAAAAATCTCGTTTCAATCTCGTTTTTTATTAAGTTATTCACACAACAATTGACAATATACTTGTTGATAAATTCTTCTTCGTAGTCTTCCATAAAATCAAATCCCCCTAAAGTCGTTTATAAGTTCTTCTTCAATTTGCTCCTCAGTTTTATGACTTTGAATTTTCTTAACCTCCAATAAAATTCTTTGCTCTAACTTCGCCAACAATCCTTTAGTGTTCCACTTGCTCACTATTTTGCTCAACTGTGTATTGTTGATTGGGTTTCGCTCGTTTAATTCATACAACTCATTGTCAGCATTAAGCAAGTATTCAAGTATGTCTCTATGTCTCCAACTTAGGACTCTCAATGCTCCAATAAGCACAACATACGACATTTCTTTGTCTTTATTGGTCAAGACGACATACCAACTATTCGCGCCCTGCTTCTGCTTATTTAGTTCGCTCAATTCTCTATAATCTACTCTTAACATAACTTCTCCTTATAACTTCAATTATCTTATTAAATTACTTCCCCAATCAAGAAACGGCTTTCCGAACAGTGCGCCCAAGATAAACCCAACAAAAAACAAGCCAAATATAAATACACAAAAACAACCTATTCTTGCCCCCGCTGCTTCCTCATATTCGTCATTTATCTTCTTGATCAACGCATGTTCTGCGTCTTCTGTTACTTCACTTAATTCCGTTCTTGCTTCCAGCAATCTCTCATAATGTGATTTAGTCATTATCTAAAGTCTCCCCCAAGCTCACAAGAATTTCTATTAAGTCGTCAAAGCCCTGGCCACTCAAATCTAGGAGATATTCCTTTCTCTTCCCTATATCTTTCCTCATGCTACCAACTGACTTCTCAAGAATATTTATAAAGTCGTCAAATTCATGAACACCGACCCCAAACAGCTTTTTCTTCCTATCTTCTATATCGCTCTGCATACCCTTAACCAGTTTCTCTAACTTCAACACACAGCCAGCAATATCAACAATATGCTCGTGTCTCTCCTGCACTCCCAACAATATCTCCATTACTTCCAAGTCCGTCAATTCTTCATTATTTTTCATTTCGTCAATCTCCTTTTATTTCTACTATTTTCCTAAATATTCACGCAATGTCAATGTGTGCTCCGATATCCACTTTTATCATTTACTTGATTTCATATTAAAAATTCTTAATATAAATATTGAGTAGGCGAGCCAACCCAAAACTCTAACTTTCGTTAGATTTTGGACTCGCAAGGGATACTCCCTTGACCCTTATAGGTTTCACCTATGACCGTATAGAAAAAGGAGATAAAAGAGAATGAACGAGAAGATATTGAACTATGTTGAAACCGACGAACTAAAGATAAACGAAAACCCTTTCGCTGAAAGCGAGGTATTTTTGTCTAACGACAATCAAAGCGATATAGAGAGGGACTTATATAAATTGATTGAAGAAACGATAAGAGAGCAATACGAAGAAGCTTTAGACGCAACAACGACCTTTATAGAAGAAGAGGAAGGGAAAGAACTGCGAAACATTAAACTATATTTTACAAAAGACGAAAACAATAATTATTTAGCCTGGGCGAACTACTCAAAAAACTCAATCACTTTCAATCTATCAAAATGCTATAAGCCACAAATTCTCAAAGCTGCCATTCACGAAATCTCACATTTGATTGTCGGAAAATATTTGAGCAAAAGGCTTTCCCATTCTTTAGAGTTTGCGATTATTTGCTATTGCATACAATACAAAACAAAAATAAGAACTGAAGATTTTTTCACTTCTTATGATATTAGGGAAGAAATAAGCAAGCCATTTTTAAAGATAAATTTCGCAGAGTTTGATTATTTCATACAGTGTATCAACTGGAATTCGTTACAAGAACTTGCCGAAAAATCCAAAATACTCGCAGACGAGATCAGGAAAAACTCTGTCCCGCTGAACTTATTTTGAGACAAAAAAACTACAGGAAAATATTTATGATAAAAAACAAAACTTACATACCATTACAGAACGAAGCAGCAAACAAATTTCTGGACACAAAAGCAAAACTCGGTTTCAAGAAAAATGTGAAGTTCGTCAATGCGATTGCAAACGGCGACTATGTTTACATAAATTTATATCGTGAGATTTATAGACAAATCGCAATGCAAGGGAACAATTTGAACCAAATTGCAAGACACACGAACACAGAAAAGAAGATTGACAATTACGCGATTGAGCTACTTGAAGAGATTAGAAATAGCCAAAAAATAATATTAAAACAATTGAGAAATTATGATAATTACGAACTTTAAAAACAACGGGAGTGCGGACGGTGCGGTAAATTATATTTTATCAATGCACGATCACGAAGGGAAATTGCGGAGCGTTAAGCCGAAAATCTTAGAGGGCGATCCAGACCTAACGAAAGATATTTGCAAGCAATTCTGTTCGCATTTCAAGAATAAAACTGTCTCAGGTGTAATCTCATTTAGAGACGACGAACAGCCAACAGACGAGCAAAAACGCGAAACAATCGCACACTTCAAGAAGACATTTTTACACGGACTAGAAGACAGAATAAATGTGTTTTTTGTTGAACACAATGACAAGAACAACTGTGAAATCCACTATGTAATTAATAGAGTTGATTTATCCAATGGGAAATACATAAATCCTTTTAGCCCTGGAGAACAGACCAAAAATTTAATGAAGTTGTTTAGCGCCGACTTAAACAACAAGTTCGGCTTTAAGCAAGTAGAGGAAAAACCACTCAAAACAAAATACTCGCAAAATGAGATGAAGTGTTTAAGGAAAGAAAGACACGGAATAAAAAATCTCAAGACTAAGAAATCGATTGACAGTGCTCTAAATGATTTAGTCAAGTCTGGTGAAATAACGAATCGCAAGGAACTAGTAGAATTTCTAAAAGAAGAGGGATACATAATTGCAAGAAAAGGTGAGGATTATCTAAGTATTGAGAACCCCAACGGCGGGCGAAATATTCGTTTTCGTGGAGGAATTTTTGCAGAAAATAACGGCTTAGATTACAAAGAAGTCAAAGAGTTAGCAAACCAAAAACCGAGGTTCTCAAGTCAGGAGACAAGCGAAAAATTGCTTGCAATCGTTGCAAAGCGAAGCGAATACAACAATAAAAGGTATGGCAG
The DNA here is from genome assembly GCA_965650445.1 of uncultured Oxalobacteraceae bacterium. Lineage (GTDB taxonomy): Bacteria > Pseudomonadota > Gammaproteobacteria > Burkholderiales > Burkholderiaceae_D > Telluria_A. Next base: position 30,492 of record CBFGOU010000004.1, read on the forward strand.
TAAGAAGCTAGAACTGCCAACAAAAAAAGCGCCCGAAGTCAAGAGCGCACCAGCTACAGCACCGCAACAGCCGGTTACCGAGCCGATTAACTCTTCCCCTGGCACAGCCCCAATTCTTCCCAAAGCCGCTACTAGCAAGGCTTCTACAGACAATCCCGAGCCGACTGGCGGTAACTCGGTTAATGCTGGTTTGGCTGGTGCTCAAAGTGCTTACGACAGTGCATTAGCGAAGCTTAGAAATGCCAAATCTCACATTGAGCGAATACGAGCACAACAAGAACTATTTAGAGCAAAGCTCGCTCTAGACAATGCACAAGAAGCAGATTTAGAACAGAAAAATAAAATTAAGGTGAAGATATGAGAAAAAAAATTCTAGGGCTACTACAACAAAAAATGACCATAGACCAGAGATTAAGCTCTTGGAAATTTGACAGCAATACAGTGCTTACAAGAATAAAGCTACTTCGTGAAAAATGGGCAATTGAAAAAGAGCTTGACTTGTATTCACTGGAAGAAATATTCACAGCTATCAACTACGAGCAACTAAAGCGCCACATGGAAAAACGGAGATTAAGAAAAATATTAATGATTGAAAATTATGAAAAGGAAGAGCAGGAAGAACGAGAACTGATTGAAGGCAAACTAAAAAATATGGCACTCATAGAATTATATTTTATTTTCTGCACTATGAACCGCGCCCATTACCATAGCTTCCTAGAGTTAGGAGCTAACACTACACGAGCGAATAAGGTAAATTTTCACAAAAAGCTTAAATGAGATTATACGCAAAATGAAAAAAAGCCAAGATTTTAATCTTGGCTCTTTACTTTAACGAAAATTCTTTTATATTATAAGTTCTCACACAGACAATTAAAAGGATTTCAAAATGAATAATACCATATTAAGAAATAATAATTCAAATGTCAATGATTTTCACGAAGTATTTTTAAATTTAGTAAATGAAGCTGAAAAAGACGACGACAGAGAATATCAAAAATATCTTTATTTTCAAGAGCAACTAAAACCTCTATCAAACCTATGCCCTAAAATATTGTACGGCTACGTTCTGCACATTATCAAGACACAGTTCAACAACGACCCGCTTGCATACATTGAGACAATCCCGCTATTTTTTGAAAATTTCACTAAGAAAGATAGATTGATTTGTGACGAAGCGATTGCGAACGAAGATAAGAATAAAAACAAGCAATACAAGAGAAAGAAGAAAAATTTATTGTTATGGGCTGCACAGCTTCTCAAGCTTATGGGCGGCAAGGGCGATTTCTTCCGGTCAAAAATTTTATGCAATAGCTTGACAGAATACTATAAAGAAGAAATGCAACGAACAGACGATTTCATTTCTCAACATAGATTAGTAAGAAGCAACGGTCAAGTTTTGAAGTTAGTTAAGCAGTCCGAAAAGCAAAAACAAAAGATTGCACAAATTCTCAAAATTAGTAGTGTCTTGTCTAGGGTTGCACAAGATAAAGGCTTCACATATAGCCTTTGCACAGTGACACTCCCGCCCTGCTTTCACCCCAACCCAACCCGCTCGGACAAGAATTCTTATAACGGAGCGACACCGAAAGAAGCACAACACGAAATAATGAAGCTATGGAAAAGGATAAGAGCACAGCTTGCAAAACGCGGCTTTATCGTTGGCGAAAATTATTTCGGGCTTGAAGTGATTGAGTGTCAAGCCGACTCAACTTTGCACCTACACGCGGTTTTATACCATTCAAAATTTGATACGGTTGAGATACACAGTGCTATCAATTCCGTTGCAGAGAACTACAACAAAGAAGCAGACGGCGACATAACAAGAATGATTAGAAATAAAAAGAAAGAACATAAATTTGACATTCGCTTGAATGACGGCAGAGCAAGCGGAGCAACTTATGTCTTCAAATATATTACAAAGACTCATAGTCCGTATGACAGTGACGACAGCAACGCTATAAAGAATATGGCTTGTCGTGCGCTCTACGGTGTTAGAAGCTTCGCATTTTTTGGCATTAAGAACTCGCTCACTCAATTCAATTTCTTAGTGACTAATCATATCACCTACAAAAAATATTTTTCTAAGGAGATCAGAACAATGTTTGTGTCAGGCGACTACTATACATTTATCACAAAATTCAAGCAATATTTTGAAAATGTCTATTGCGAGATCGACGGCAAGAAGAAATTTCTTGGAGTGACTTTTGATACTTCTGGCTCTAAAGATATGAAGTCCAAACTTAAAGACAAATACCTGAGCAAATGCACAACGCAAGTTTTCATTGAGAAAAAGCAATATTGTATTTTTGAGTTAGCTGCTACAGAAGATCAAGAAATCGACAGCATAGACGGTCTTGATTTATCTAAGTTCTCTAACAAGGGGGCGAACTTCGCTTATGAGCTTGTGCAGCAAAAGCAAGAGCTTTATAACAATGAAAAGTATAAATTTATTGACGATTGCGACAAGAGAGGAATTTCCATACTTGAAGTTGTTGAGGAATTTTACTACTCAAGAAAATCAAATTATGCTGTCAATTTCCTTTGCAATGAAAAATCACAGTCAAAAGCAACTGCAACCCCTGATAAGGTTGTTCAGTTACACTTAAACAACCTTATTCAAGAAAAAACGGTTCTGCCGAACAATCCGAAGATAGAAAAATCAAAAATTCATTCTAAAATTGAAGAAAAGACTAAAATTAATATTAAATACCAAGATTTTAAACTTAAAAGGTAGAGAAAATTATAAAATATTATGTATTTTAACAACATTAGCAATTAATGTTTAGAAATTTGTTTATTTAAGATAATTACAATGATAATATAATAACCTCAACGACTTAAAAAGGAACAAATGAAAAAATTAAACACAATTTACGACGATATATCATTCAATATCACAGACAGACTCACTCACTTACCCCAATTTGTTCGTGACGAACTTAATGAAAATTGTAGAGCAATAGCTTTAAAAATTATCAATGAGTGGGGTCATTACACGGACGGAACGCAAGAGGAGAACGAGCACAATCAAGCTCTATGTTTGCTAGTGCAAATAACTCAAGCACTCATACAATACAATGGTAAGTTTGTGGGACTTCTGGAAATCTATAATTATCTTGACTATGACTTGACCGCCGAGATTGATAAAACGAAAGCAAAGGAAGTGATAGAAAATGTCTTTAATGAGAATTATGCAGAAATTTGCGAAGAAGTTTTATAAAAGAAGAAGCCCTCAAACGAGGGCTTTTTTTCGTCTAGTGATTAGTTAATTTTTAGAACTCTATAGAAAACATTATTGTCATTTGCATTCGCTCCTTTGATACAACCTAACTCCCAACTTAGAGAATTTGTATCAGTTCCCCCAGTAGAGAAATCAATTTGAGTTGTAGTATTTGGGTTTGAAGCAGTAGAGCCGACAACAAATTGCTCACTATTATTGAATGGCGGATAGACAGGAATAAAGTCACTTCCATTCACATTTTTATTGATTTCTTGGCAGACACTGTCTTTGATACCCGCTAAAGTGACCGCGATTTCTGGTTGCCCTGGACTGCCTAAAATTGCATAAAAATTCTTGTTTAATGTCCAAATTCCATTGGGTTCCAAGTAGTCAGCCTTAAAGATATTTGCGGACTCTTTCGGCAAATTGATACCATTCACGGGGTCAAGAATGTTTGTAGAGCCTGCAACATTGGGCATAAATGTGATTGAAGCAGGTGAAGCCCCGTTGATTACAGCGGTATCGTAAGCGAGCTTTATAGAGCTTGCATTGTTTATGATTGCAGACGCCGCAATTTTCGCGCTACTTGAAGAACTTGAGCTTGTGTTGCTTTCACCAGATAAAGCCCAAACACCGATTGCAACAATTACAGCAACGATCACCAAAATTACAGCCAGAATTGAAAATCCGTTCTTATTTTTTATATTTATATTTCTCATACTTTGTCCTTTTTTTGTTTGTGTAATATAAGTATAAAAAACACAAAAGCAAACGCAAGACAACCAACGATATCGAATTTTCTGGACTGTTAGTAAAATGGTATGTTACCATTAGGAACCAAAAATCGAGGGGGTAATATGAAGAAAGTCTTGTTCGCCTTGGGGCTGTTGGTGATTGCTGGCACAGGCACAACAGCGGAGAAAACAGAAAAGAAGAAGGCTGCTACTGATATGGTTTTCCCTCACTCCATTTCTTTAGGCGCTATGGAGAACAACGATAATGTGTATATAGACTGTGACGGGCAAGAACCCTATTACACAATGAATTGTAAGTTCGTGATGATTACAATTTGGAATGTTAGGGAAAGACTCAAAGCTGATACACAAAAAATGCTCACCCAAGACAATCTAGGAACAGACAAAGATATGGAGCAGCTCAGGTCTGCAATGAAAGAGCTTTCAGGTTCAAAGCTGGACGAAAATGTAAAGAAGCTGTCGCCCGAAAAAGCAGCGATTGCAAGAATGTATGCGGAGTTAGCTAAAACTGTTCCTACTTCCAATAACAAAGAAGAATTTAGAAAGTTCATAGCTTCCATGAGCAAACTTGGGGAGGATACTTGCGAGATACATACAACGACATGGGAAACTGCATTCAAGAAGACAGGTCAAGGGACCTGGACGAGCCATGCCGAACCCGCTGGATTATGCAATTTAATGACTTTAGAAACTTTAGAGCGCCCTGAATTTGGCCTTTGGACCTACACAAACACTCGTATCGCTGTCGGAAACGACACCGAGTTTTGCAAGAGCTTTAAGAAGGAAATCAACAAACCGCATGCTTACACTTGGAATGCTCCAAAGAAGTTCGCACCCTCTTGCAAACAAATGGAATACAAGTGATACAAAAAATCCCAATCACCGATTGGGATTAAAAATTTAGTCGTCGCCTCTGTCGCGGAATGTGTATTGACAATCTACACAATGCACGTCTTCCCCCGCTTGTTCGTTTCTAATGGCGTCCGCTACCATATCTATAGGAATCATTTGTCCGCAATCTTCGTTGTCGCAAGCGATTTCAAAATGCGGATAAATGACAGTTTGATAGACTCCTTTTTGCTTTGCCGAGAGTCCTTCAAGACTATTTTCCCCTATCACTTTCTTAGCAATTCCAGCCGCCGCACCCTCAATCAAATCGTGATCAAGCAATGCTTGCAAAGCTTCGTTGCGGCTCTCTGCTTCGTTCTGTTCTTCCATAAATCTTTTAGTCAAAGACATAGCAAATCCCTTTATATTCTGGCTTCATAGAACTACAGAGCTTTTATTTTGTCGTAAGCTTCCAAAGTAATTTTAATATTTTTTATTGATTTTTCCGAAAGGTCAAAATCTTCTTGCTTGTCACGACCAGACAAGCGAATTGTTGATTTTTTTGAGTTTGCTATCACTCTAAGAGAAGCAATGTCAATTTCTTTCGCTGGAATATCAATTGACTCAAAGACGCCAGCCGTGTTGTTGTCTCTTGAAACTTGACCATGGGAAAAATTCTTCTCATAAGAAATTATGTCGTCGGACATAACTTTACTTTTATCCCAAAATATCCAAGTTCCACCGTGAAATGCAATTTGAACTCGCAATAAGGTTTGCCCCGTATCGGTGACCGCAAGATAAGTAGATAAATGGTCGTCAAAAATATTTGTATTAGGTGCAGTGTAGAACGAAATTTTTTCTATCTTGTCGCGATTAAGTTTGAAGTTCTTAAGTATTGGTGCAATCGCTTTTGCAGTCTCTTCGGTCGTCATTTTCGGTTTAGATGCTACCGCCACCTCTGCAGGCTTCTCAGCAACTGAAGTTTTTGAACTCTGTGAAGTGCATTGATAGACAAAAACCCCCACAAATAGGACAGCAATCCAACCGAGAAGACCAACTTTTTTTGGCACTTTCGCCCCACATTTTGGACAAGCTTTCGCTTCTGTGCTTACTTCCGAACCGCACTCTTTGCACTTGACTAAAGCCATTTCTACCCCTAGAAAATTTATTATATAAATTTTGCATTCTCAACGATAAAGCTATTGAGAACGTTTAATAAACGGACTTTAAAGTCTGTATTTCTTGCTGGATATTGTGCCAAAAAATGAGCAACTTGGATACTACTATTGACAAGCTGGAGAGCTTAGGGGGAGGACGTACGGAGATTTGAAAGGAGTGAAATTCGCCCGAAAAATCCACCAAAGGGCGAAATCGGATTGCTAAGTCTTTGATTTTGCTATATAACTACATAACTAATTGTTTAGGTGCACCAGAAACAGCCGCCGCCCAAAATGGCGGTCTGTGTTCCCACGTCCTTGTTTTCATTGGCTACTGCTTGCATTTTTCACCCCAGAATAAGTCGTTTCCAACGTGATCCGTGATCGGTTCCCGATAGAGTCCAGATTAGCAGAAAGCCCTATGAATGCCGACCGACTTTTCAACAGTGCCGCGGCCGCGATGGACGTGGCTTGCGGTACATCGGCGCGGGCCGGGGCTCCGCCGGGAAGGACCAAAGTTTGGCATAATGGCACAAATAGATAGGCTTATGATGAACACCAGTTCCCCCCGCATCAGCACGCGCGAATTTGACGCGGCACAGTTCCGCCACGCGCTGTCGCAGTTTGCCACCGGCGTGACCATCATCACGACGCGGCTGGCCGACGGTAGTTTCCGCGGGCTCACCGCCAGCTCCTTCAATTCGGTCTCGCTCGACCCGCCGCTGGTGCTATGGAGCCTGGGCAACGCGGCCAATAGCCTGCCCATCTTTTCAGGCAATTCGCACTACGTCATCAACGTGCTGGGCGCAGACCAGGCCCATCTGGCACAACGCTTTTCGCGCCGCAGCGAAAACCCGTTCGGCGATGTCGAGTACGCACTGTCGCGCACCGGCCAGCCCATCCTCACGGGCGCCTCCGCCTGGTTCGAATGCCACAACCGCAGCCGCTATCCGGAAGGCGACCACGTGATTTTCGTAGGCGAAGTGGAAGATTGCGCCGCCCATCCGCAAGCCTCGCTGGTGTTTCATTCCGGCCAATTCTCCAGCACCAGCAGTAAATAAGCGCAGTAAAATGACAGATTCGGCGAAGCGGTCTATACAAGTGACCGTCACGCCATGTTCGCCCTTATCCAACAAAGAGACAGGAACCGTCATGAATCGACCCGCAGCGCACAAGGCCCAGTTTCACTGGGACGATCCCCTCCTGCTGAACCAACAGCTGAGCGACGACGAGCGCATGGTGCGCGACGCCGCCGCCGCGTATTGCCAGGACAAGCTGGCGCCGCGCATTCTTGAAGCGTTCCGGCACGAGCGCATGGACACCGCGATTTTCCGCGAAATGGGCGAGCTGGGCCTGCTGGGTCCCACCATACCGGAACAATACGGCGGTCCGGGCCTCAATTACGTCGCCTACGGCCTGATTGCGCGCGAAGTCGAGCGGATCGATTCCGGCTACCGCTCGATGATGAGTGTGCAGTCATCCTTGGTCATGGTTCCGATTTAC
>CBFGOU010000005.1:0-29842 GCA_965650445.1 uncultured Oxalobacteraceae bacterium
TTCCTCCGCAAGCGTCTGACGCAAAACGTCCAGGCTACGAAATTTCCTCGGTTTGCGTCCATTGATCGTGCACAACTCGATGTCCCCACAGCGCACCGTATAGGTGCCACTGGTTGCGTCCTGCGCAGCGATCCACTCGCCTACTATGCCAGTAGCAAGCTTGCGAATCTCGCGGACATTCATCGGTTGCGTTCCATTCATGTTCCTATTGTAATCACGAAACAGGGTAGTTTGTGAGTAAACCAACCGTCCTGGCATGAAAATCGTTCTCAAACACATATTTTTCTTCCTTCCAGCCGGGTATCGGGCGGCAGCCTGAGCTCGCAGAAGTGTGCAACCGCGGCTCGCCGTGGCCGTACGCTTCTCATCCTGTCCTGCACTTTCCTCCCTTACCAGTGAGCGTTGAAGGGGCGTCACGGTGGGCATTTCCGGGGGCTCCTCAGAGTGAAAACCGTCTATTCGCATTGCACCACACGGTCGCCGGCGTGGTTGCAAAATCCTCGCCCTGGCTGATGTTCCTGGTGATCCATGTCGATCTTGACGACGAGGTCTCTGCAGGCGGATGTCGACCAGGCTGCTGATAAAGGGCGGGAAGCTCGGCGCGGTGGCCGAGGCCGTTCTTGACCTGGTCCGCCCCCCCTTAATCGATGATCTAAACCCGCCGCTGCGGGTTTCCAGTTGTCGGAAACACAATCCATCAACAGATTTCGTTGATAAGCCTGTGCATAAGGGTGTCTCCACGGAAAAACCACAAGAGGAACGTCGGACGCCGAGCTGGGACACTGCGACCAGCACTGGATGCCGGACGCGGTTAGGAAAACCCACCAGAGGAACCACACCTACAACCGGCAGGATGATGTGCTCGCTGCCGACACATCTGCGATTCCTGTACGGGCCGCAGTCGTGACAGCAGCATAGGTGACACAATAGGAGACCGCGTTGGTCTCCTTAACCACTGGAGCCATATGCTTATCAAATTCACCCCGGCCACCCTCAATGCCCTGGCCCGGCTCGTTTGCGTTTTCGACCGGCACCCGCGCGGCGCGGCCATGCTCATCGTGTTCATGATCGTCACTGGCGGCCTCATGGCGATACCCTACCTGCCCGCGGTGATGGCTTGAGGCGTGGCGCACCGTTGAGCAGGGTCACCGGCTGGCGCCGTGCCGGCGGTACCGTGCACGCATGCCTACCTCGACCACCTCCAGCGCCGGCACCGATCGGCCAAACACCGCCCTTGCCATCGTCGTCGACCAGGCGCTGGGCATGCTCGAGCAGCAGGGAGCGCGATCGGCAGCGGCTTTCTTGGCCGAGCACGGTGCAGGGTTTGCGCTTACTTGTCGCGTTCTGGCTGATCCGGATCGGCGCCGCGCTCGGGCGCGCTGACCTTGGCTGCCACGCTCTTTCCAATCTCGGCCGCAGCGCGCGTGACGGCACGGCGGATGGCAGCCTTGCGGTCGACCTCGTAGAACTCCTGGGTGAGCGGCCCGCCGGCGGCCACGACCTCGACGCGGCGGCCGTCCACCACGCGGTGCAGGATATCCAGCTCAAGATCGGCAGCCAGGTTGAACGTGTCGTCGCTGTGCACGAGCGAGTTCCATGCGTAGGTGGTCGAGCCGTCCTCGAAGTGCAGGTTGCCGTATCTCTCGCCGTCGACCTCCTCAAACCGTGCGCCAAGTGCGCGCGCGGCCAGCTCCAGCAGCTCGCGGTCGGCGGCCGGGATAATCTTCCTCCGCGGCGGATTGAGTTCGTCGTCCGTCTCCCACTGAATGTCTAAGTCCGCGTCGTACATCTGGCCTCCGTTGTGATGCGGGCATTCTACTGCGGACAAATGCTGGACCGATTGCGCTTCCCGTCGGCCAACCTGCGCAGCGACAATGCGATTGCTGGCCAGGCACCCGCCCAGCCATAGACTGGAGAGCCCATGTCCGTATATGAAACGTTCCTCACCCCCGAGGAGATTGCCTTCCTCACCGGCCGCAAAAAGAGGGACCTGCAGGTCGAAGCACTGCGCAGGATGGGTATCCCGTTCTGGGTCAACGCGATCAATGCGCCGATTGTGGCACGCGCCACCATTGAGGGCCGCAGGGAGAAAGTCGAGCCGCCTGAGACCGCGTGGATGCCTGATGTGCTGAGAAATGAGAAGAAGGCCAGGTAGGCGACTACGCGGCCGGCCGGCGTGCGTCAACGTGTCGCAATTCTAATAGCTACCCTACATCGCTCATACTATAAGGGCCGCGAAATTGCGGCCCTTATTTACTTCATGGGGAATCAGCTTACGCTGTGCGGTGGGTCCGGTATCTTGCTTGGTTCTGAGAAGTCCGGCCTTCGAATTGGACCCTTACGCACGGACCCTGGCCATCATCGGCAAGGCAGGTGCCGTGCCCCTGCTGCGCATCAACTTCTCGTTTAAACGCTTTCCCGATCATGATGCGGTTACCGCGATCGCGTTGTTCCCAAGCGGGTTGCAGCCTCAATTTTTTGTAGAGCTCTTCAACCAGGTAAAAAACGCCCTCCTCCGTATGCTCGTCATCAGATTCAGCCGCTGTCTGAACTAAGGCCTCACGGAAGAGCGCCTTTGCAACTTGCTGGACAGTTTCATCCGGATCAATCCTTTGCTCTTCAGCCTTGGAGTCAAGATCCGCGTTGAGGCGCCACTCTACATAGTCATTGAACGGCAGACCTTGTACAGCTGCTGCTTTGATCAGATCTGCAACGGTGTCATCTTTGAACGTCAATTGTAGTGTAATCATAACTCCCTCCTAGTAGTTTGTTAGTAGTGCGTAGCAGTGTACTACTAAAACTATAGTAAAACAACTAGCCACTATAGTAAAACAACGAAAGCTTATCAGGCTGTGCAAAATCGACCGTTTGTGAACAGGGCTCAGCAGCACATCGCCGCAACGTTCATAAAATAGCCATTTGACTTTTGAACATGTTCATATGTAGGATGGACGTTATTGGACATCATTGGACGTCCTTGGACAGTGAAAGAGACGAAAATGGCGGACTTGCTCGAGATCGCACGCGCGTGGCGGGAAGCAGAAGGATATGTAGGCCGAGGCGGCGTGGTCGTGATCTACCAGGGTGAGGTGAACAGCTGGGTGGACAAGCTACGCAACCCTGAGCACTGGATACCCGGCTGTGTCGCCGTTGATGAGGCGGGGAATCGCTGGATGGCGATCGCCGGCACTGACCGTGACGGCTGCGCTATGTGGCTCCCCCATAATCCTATTGAGTGAGACAGATATGGCGATCTTCGGTTACGGGCGCGTCAGCACCAAGGACCAGACGACGGAGAACCAGCGGCGGGAGATCGAAGCGGCTGGCTATGCGGTCGACTACTGGTATGCGGATGAAGGGGTGTCGGGCAAGGTATCAGCGTCGCAGCGTCCGCAGTTCGCCAAGATGCTTGGCCAGATTCGTGACGGTGAAACCCTGGTGGTGACGAAGCTGGACCGCCTGGGCCGCGACGCCCAGGACGTCGGCGCCACGATCAAGATGCTGGCCGCGCGCCGCATTGAGGTCATCGTCCTCCAGCTGGGCAAACTCGACCTGACCAGCGCGGCCGGCAAGCTGATGCTGACGATGCTGGCTGCCGTCGCCGAGATGGAGCGGGATCTGCTGGTAGAGCGCACCCAGTCCGGCCTAGCCCGTGCGAAGGCGGAGGGCAAGACGCTCGGCCGCCCAACGCTGACCACCGATGCCGATCGCCGCGCGATCACTGAAGCGCACGCGGCCGGCGTGTCGATCAGTACCCTGGCGCGCATCCACAATCTCTCGCGGGCCACGGTTATGCGAGTTGTGAAGCCGGCCGCGTGACGCCAAACCTTAACAAATACTAACAAGGCCGGGGCAGCCCGGCTTTCCTATTGCGGCTGCTGATTTCAGGTTTTTTCAGGTCCGGACATGACTATGATGGACTGTAATTGCCTATGACTATCAAGGTGTTTTGGCCCCGTCCATGGTGTTCACGCGACGTCACGCAACATCACCCGATGTCCCGCTTGATCATTTTCGATCACTTGTGTGATAAAATTCTTCCCAAGACGGTTCGAGAGCGAGTGAAAGACGAACGTGCTGCCCAAAGAAATTTGGGTCCTGCGGATAGCAGGGGTAACAGAACCTCGCAAGGCAAACCTAGTTTGCCGAGACAAGGCCCTGCGGGGCCTTTTTCTTTTTCTTCGTCGGTTTCGGCTTCTTCTCGCGCGGCGGGAAGGCTTCCGCGATCTGACCTGCCAGCGATACAAACCGCCAGTTCTGAGCTCCGGCTTTCGCCACCAGCGGCTTCAAGTAGGCGCTCTTCACGAACATCCGAACTGCCGGCGCCTTCGAGCGTTTGTCCTTCTCCAGGTTGAAGAAGATCGAATAGCTCTGCGGGCCCGCGATCGACGGCAGGGTGATATGCGCGGCGTAGGTGTAACTCTCATCCGCGTTATAGATCGTCCCTCTCAGCATGGCCTGCATCAGCTGCGGGAGCTGCAAGGAACACTCATAGCGCAGCGGATCGAATGCGCGCGTCTCACCTTTGTACGTGTAGGTGTGGTCGGGCCGGTGAACGGCATTGTTGAAGCCCTCAGTGAAGCAGTGGCACCCAAAGGTCACATGCATGTCGATGACCAGGCTCCCATCTGCGTTGAGGGGAACTTTCATCTGTAACGGCTGCAGGTGCCCGAAGGTGTAGGTGATGCCCTCGAACGGCTTGTTGTGGAAATTACTCATCCTTTACCTTCTTGGGCTTTACCGGGTTGGCGACCAGACCGCCGACCTTCGTCAAGGCCTTGGCCTTTTTCTTCGTTTCCTGCTTCTCCTGTTTGAGCTTGGTAAATTCAGGCTCGAACTTCTTCAATTTCCTCACCAGGCCATCCAGGTTGTACTCGTTATTTTGCTGCCCACCTTTGTAGTGGTACCGCGGGTTACGCTTGATGAACCCGTCCGCTTCCAGCTGAGCCATATGGCGCTGGATTTGACGTTCAGTGATGCCCATGCGCGAAGCAAGCTCAGCCTTGCTCGGGAAAGGCATCTTGTCGTGGTCCCACCAAAAGTCTGCCAGGTGCAGCAGGAGTACCAGCTGGGTCGGGCTGAGATTCAAGCGCGCTTGGGCCCAGAAGATCATCGAAGGGATCATCGAGTACCCGAGCTTCATCACAGCCGGGCCCCATTTCTTGTCGGCCTCGAAGACGTCTTTGGGGTGGAGTTGGACCACGTTGTCGGTGGTAGAATTTGCGTTCATTGGTATACCTTTAGTCGTTGCGTTGGTGGGCTCGCGTATGGGGGAACGATACGGAAATTGCCGGGCTAAAGCAAGAATTTGGGGGCGACATTTCTTACCAGGCCCCCGAGACATCTATGTCCAGAACGGGAGGTCGCCAATGTCCTCCGAAGCATAACGGATAGATACATGACGCAACGAAGCGATACGAACAAGGACAAGACAGTCCTGGTAAGAAATGTCTAGGGGCCTGCCCATTTTTTACTCAGGCTGATGACCACCTTGTGGCACAGTTGCCGCCATGTCCCCTATCCTGCCTTCGTTAATTTTGCGGGCCGGCTGTTCAGCCGCTGAACTACAGCCGGTTCACGCTGCCCTCTTGTCTCCATACAGAGAGACCCATGGACGTGATCTTAGATCGAGAGGAGCTTTATCGTGACGTCTGGTCGAAACGCGCCGGCATGGTGGCGCGCAAGTATGACCTGACGGAGGGCGAGATACGAAAAGCGTGCTTCGCACTGGATGTGCCGAGGCCTGCTCGAGGGTACTGGGCGAAACTCAAGACAGGCGATGCGCCGCCAGCTCCCCCGCTGCCGCCGAGTGGCGCGTCGACGTACGTTTGCAAAGCACCCACACGTCGCCCCACGCCTGGCAGGGAGCCAGCCCCGAAGCCACCCAGGGAGAAGGAATCGCTTGTCGATTGGGTCCTGAAGAATCGTACAGATCTGCAGGCCAAAGGGCCGGCCCGCACACCTCCGCCTCCTTACAATTCGATGCACCTTCTACCGGAGGATACGATCGGCCTTCCCAGGTACATCCCCATCGCGGCCTGGGCTGAGCTGCTACTTGGAGAGCATGCACCGCACTTCAACACGCTTCGCCGCTGGGTGCACGATGGGATGATCCAGCCGCGGCCAGTGAAAATCGGCAGGCGGTGGTGTGTTCGGAAGGATGCCGCGTACATCCCCGATTAGGACGCGCCTGGCTCGACCGTGCATAGCCACGACTGCGCATAGTTCACGATCTGGTCGCCGACCCGCACCCGCTCGAAGCCGGCGATCGTGAACCGCCCATCGCTCATCCACACCAGGTGCGGCTCGTACAGCACCTCCTGGCGCCGCAGCGGTCCCTCGCCGGCCGTGTGCCGCGCTACCTTGATCGACCGGCCCACGCCATCATCGCGGACGTCCATCACCTCCAGCTGGCCAGGCGGCGGCGTGTACTCGCGCAGCTTCCACTTCGGCAGGTCAACGCCGTCCTTCCTCATCTTGATAATTCTGCATCTCATGCAATACTGTATGCGCATACAGTATTTTTTGACAAGGTCGAGACGTCGCCGCGCGCATTCTCGGTTTGATTTCGTTTGATTGTTTTCAAATGGTAGCCACTGGTATCCGGCGATACCATAGGCTCCCTCGCGCGCGTGCGCGAAATGGTCTCAGTGGTCTTGGTCCGGGCCCTCGACCCAGCTGTAGTACGCCTGCAGGTCGAGAGTAATGCGGCCGTCTGGCGCCTTTCGGTAATGCCTGCCCTGCAGCCAGATCCCCTCCTCGATCTTCCTGCGCACGGCCTTGTCCGTGTATCCCGTCAGGGTGCAGAACAGAGGGAGCAGCATCCACCGGAGCTGTATAAACGGTCGCACCGCGTCGGATTTGGACATGGCCGTCTCCTCAGCTCGGCTTCACCCTGAGTTTCATTCCCTCGCACGATTTAAGGAAATCGCGCCCTCTCTTCTCCATCTCCCTGGAAGACTTCAACTGGGGACCGCCTTCCCGCACTGACTTCCTCACCGGACCAGGGCCTGCAGGTTCTGCCGGCGCGCTCGGGCTCGTCACATGGGCTCGAAGCACGCACACGGTGTTGTCGATCCGGCGCAGCGTGGCCGGGATGCCCATCTCCTGCAGGGCGGCCAACTGCTTCTTCGGAAGTTTGTAGTGGGTGATCGCGTAGATCTCTTCTGGGGATAGCACCAGGTCGCTCGATTCGCTCATCTCAATTTCCTGATAGGGTGAGGCCATGATGCTCCGCTACGTGACGATCGCCAAGTTCGCCAGCGAGTCCGGCTATACCGAGGACGCCATCCGGACGAAGATCCGGGACGGCATCTGGCGCGAGGGGCTGGAATGGCACAAGGCGCCGGACGGGCGCGTGCTGGTCGACGTCGACGGATACCACCGATGGGTAGAGAGCGGCGCGCTTAAGGTGCATCGGAAGCCGGCGCGCGGCGGCGGCGTTCCACCTCTGGCCTGACTGAGACCTCTTTTTTAGGACTCGGATATTTCCACCCTCACGCGCGCACCTGCGCGATGCGTGCAATATTTCCGCCCTCATGCGTGTGCGCGTACTGGTCCGAGAGCCACCTGTTCTTGCTACAGTACCAAGTTCTAAGTTAGATCCACACAAGGTAGAGCACATGCCATACCAACAGGTTTGTTATGAATTTTCTCCTCAGGCGAAGTCTTTCTATGCCCTCACATGCATGTTCGCCCTGCTTGAAGAGGACCAAGGCAAGCTCCCACTTGAGCCAATCGTTGTCTTTACTGCATTTACGATTGAGGCTTACTTGAACTCACTCGGTGCGAGGGTAGTCCCGTTCTGGGATGAGATAGAAAGGTCACCCTGGCGATCGAAGATAGAAATCTTGCACACTGTCGCAAACAAACAGCCAGATTGGGGCCGAGATCCATTGCAGTTCGCTTTAGAAGTATTTCGTTTGCGAGACAAACTCGCGCATGGCAAAGCCGAGAGCGTCGCTGGGCCAAAGCTACCCCTGGTGCTCGACCCTAACGCCTTGTTGCTAAACACGAAGCTCCGCCCTGAGTGGTACGACTCGATTAACCTCGGTTGGGCAAAAGAGGCAAACAAGCGCCTTACAGTGCTGCTGAGCTATCTAAGCGTCATGCTTGGGTTCCCCGAGCAGGATTACATGCGGGCCGCAACCGGCAGTGTGCGCGTAATTGCTGATCCCTCTTAGCCGTTCCAATAGCGGATTGCATCACTACTTCTCATCATCCAGGGAGCCGTAGGGGAAATCTGGCCGTTTTGCCGCCTCGCCCAGCAGCAGGCGTTCCAGGGTACGGCCACCGCATTCTTGTGGGTGCCGGTCCTTTGCCAGCTTCTGAGCCAGTTCGCCAGAAACCCAGATCGAGATACGGCGGAACCCGGCCTTCTTCATCCGTCGTTTGTACAGCGCTAAGCGCTCGGCACTCGTCGTCATGCTACCTCCTGCGTTTTGGTGTGATCTCGATTCCATACCTTGCCGTAACCTTGACCCACCTTCGGCAGCCTGCCGGCGCTCGCTACCCCTTGGTATAACCTTGGGGTCCGCTCAGCCGCCGCAGCGCAGTGCCTCGCCGACGACCGAGGCACCTTCCGCCCAGTCCGTCGACGTCGACACGACGTAGAAGGCATTGGCGCCGGCGGCCGCGGCTTCGTTCAGCGCCGCTTTCATGGCGTTGCCGGGCTTGTCCGGGCCGAGGCGTTGGTTGAAGGTCACCAGCTTGACGGTCTGGCACTTCTCCTTCTGAGCAGCGGTCACGATCTGGACCTTCTCGGCCGCGCCAGTCAGGGTCGTTGCGCATCCGGCCAGCAAGGCTAGGGCGGCACAGGTAAGGATAGACTTCAACATCGGTGGACTCCAGCAACTGTAAAAGTTGCCAGAGTAACACATCAAGTTGAGCGTTTTAGTGGACCCAGTCACCTTGCTCGGAAGGTGTTGCAACGCTTTCAGGATCAACTACCGGGAGGGCCGGCGAAGGCTGTGCTTGAGATTCCTCCAGTGCAGCGATCAGCACTTCGCTGGCCCGCTGCGCTCCCTCGATCTGTGCTTCCGACATGGACTGGAAAACCAGCTCCGAGTCTAGGCGCTCCAGGTGCCGCCTGATTTCCCGCCCTACCGCCTCAGATTGTTTCGCCGCGGAGAGCATAGCCAGGACGGCACACTCAAATGCCCTTGTTGCGCCAGCCATCTCCAGGAGGACCTCGCGGCTCTCTGCAGTGTGTTGCTTGACCTCTGCCAGTTCCTGCTCGAGCTGGGAGATTCGTTCTTCTGGTGTCATCGTCTTCTCTCTATCGATTGGTTGAGCCCGGTGGGATGCCGGGCAGCGCACAGCACTACTGCTGGGGTGGTTGCTGAAGGAGCCTGGTAAGCGCATTCCCGGTCACTCCACTTGCCACGCCGACGCCATTCGACAGCAACATGTTTCGGGTGTTGATCATATCGATCAGTGGCGCCAAGCTGTTCAGGGTCTGCTCGCCTGCAGGGCCACGAGAAAGCAGCATGTTGCCCATCTGGTCGCGCACGGTTTGAGGTACCGCGACCCGATTCCATGCGTTCTTAGCCGAGCCTATTGCCGAGAGGAGGTTCCCGGTCTTGGCGGCGCCCACTGCCGCACCTGCGTCCGACAATGCCGACAGGTCAAGATCGCCCATACCAGCCTGGCGCGCTGCAGTCTGCGACCCCGTGCCGACGCTCTGCAAGCGCTTAAGCTGAGCTTCCTTGGCCACGCTCGCGGCAAACTCTCGATAAGAGCGCTCGCTGCCGAAGATCGCCTTCAACTTCTCCTGCGTCGCAGGCTCCTTCCACATATTCATGATGTTGGTCTGACCGCTCTGAGTGCCGAGCTTCGCGTGCAGTCCTTCGTATGCGCCAATCCGGAAAGCCTCTCGCTCTGGGTCGGACATACCGCTGACGGTCTTGAGAATGCTGCCCTCGTCGCGGTTGATTGCAGAACGGCCGGCGTTCGCGGCATCGATCAGGGAAGATGGCGTGGAGAATGCAGCGCGCGCGCTACGGTACAGGGATGCACCGGTTTGCGGGTTCGTCGTCGCCTTGTCGAGCGCATCGACAAGTTGGGTCTTCAATGCTTGATACGCATGACCGACCGGGGTCAGGGTGCCATCCTGGTTCAAGGCCTTGCGACTGGCCAGAACCTGGTCGATACCCTGCTTTACGTGGTCAAGATCCCCCATGTTCCAGCGCGCCGGCGCCGTCGCGTCGAGCGTGAATGGCATCTGTCGAGCGGTAGCGATCTCTCGGCCCAGCTTGGTCACGCCCAAATCATCGGCAGCTTTCACGATGTCAGCCAGTTGCGGGCTAGGTTGGATTTCAACCTGGCGCAATTGGTTGTACAGGGGGGCAGATGCTTGCTCACGCCGGTTGATCAGTGCCTCCACGGTGCTCGACAGGCGTTGACCCTGTGTACCTAATGCGTCCTCTGCAGCAGTGCGCATGCGATCGCCGACGCCGGCCGTGCGCTGATGCAGCATGTTGTAGGCCGCTTCCTTGGTGCGACCGGGCAAGGTCACCAGGGTATCGAGTAGTTGGTTCGTATTGCGACCTCCGGCATCGGCCACTACCGCCTCATCGCCTAGCTTCGAGTACCGGGCGGCCATCTGCAACAGCGGATTGGTATAGCCACCGGTTGCCAGCGTGCCCCGAGCGTCTCGTGCAAATGCCTCGGCAACCTTCTGCTGTGCGAACTCGGCAGCTGCAGTACCTGAAAAGCGCTGCGTCACATTGCGACCCACCGCGGCAACGCCGGCAGTGACAGGCGAAGACACGCCACCGAATGCAGCGCCTGTACCAGCAGAGGCCGCGCCATCGGCGAGCATGCCTCCCAATGTATCTGCATTCGAGCTTGCGGTACCCGTCACTCCGCCATATACCGCGCCAACGCCGGCAGCCTGGCCCACGCGTGGCAGAATGCCGACTACACCTCGCGCACCTGCTGCGCCACGAAGCATTGCCGGCAGAAGGCCACCGACCGGGAGTGTTGCCACGATCGAGCCGCCGACGTCGCCCACCGCGTTAGCGATCGGGCTTGCGGCTTTGTACGGGGCGTTTTCCGCCTCGAGCCTGGCCTTGCCAGCGTCAGCGTCTTTCACCAGCCACTGGCCAGCTTGACTTAGCAGGGACGTCGGCTTTTTCTCGGTGATCAGGTTCGTGACGGTAGGCGCGTCAGACGTCATTTCGCCCAGCGCTACCAGTCCCTTACCTGCAAATCGCTGTGCACCGAGCACTAGCTTGCCGAAGCTGGCACCGGCGCCGGCAGCCAAGCCTTTCGCACTGTCGACCAATGTGCTTCCCTCAGGCGGCTTGCTGGCCGACGCCCCAGGCGCTGGAGCCGCCCTGGACAGCTTGTATGCTTGGGCGACCGTCTCAAACTCGGGCGTGCCCTTCTTGTCGGCGTTCTTGACGATCCATGCCGCGTATTCGTCGGGAGTAGCCATTATTTGCCCCTTAAGATAGCGTCAGCGCGCGCATGAATGTCGTTCGGATCTGCCGGCTGCGGCGTGTTCTGGCCAAGGTCCTGCACGATCACTTCCGGACGCAGTTTGTAGGTTTCCGCCTGCTTGCGATAGTTGCCGTCGATTTTCTGCTGCTGGGCCTGGGCGGCGCCGTAAATCTGTTTCGTGATGTTGCGGAAATCCGTGACTTGGTTCGCGGTCAGGACCTTCCCGTATTTCATCGTGTTCACGTAGTTGCTCATGCGGTCGATCGCACCTGTAGCGGCCAAGGCCATGCCCAGCTCCGACTCACGCACGACCGACCCAGGGTCGAGCAACTTCATGAATTTCGTTGCTGCAGCCAGGGTGGCGGTCGGCGAGGTCGTCGCTTTGTCCAGCGTCGAGTTGATCTGCTGGTAGGCGTCCGCCACCGCCTTGAAGTCCTTCGACTGCGCGCGGTAGTCGTCTGCGAGCTTCATCTCGGTGTTCTGGTCACGCTGTACGTTTGCCGCGTCACGAGTCGCTTTCGCCACCTCGCGGGTCGCAGCAGCATTGTCGCGAGAAGCCGCCACGGTCGCCGCATTGTTCGCGCGCGAGGTGGCGTTCGTCGCCGCATTGTTCGCCGCCGACGTCGCGTTATTGGCCACGGTGTTGGCATCGGGATTAATGAAGCCCATGCTGTCCTTCGACTTCATTACCTGCTTCAGGGTGCCAGTCGCCCACTGGTTGATGTGGGCCGGGTCGTCAGGCACCCCATCCAGTTCAGCCAGCTTCTGCTGGTAGATCTCGGGCGTGATGATTTTGCTGTGCGCGGCGGCGGCCAGGCCACTGCGGACTTGCTGCTGCGTGACGCCTGGATCTTTCGCCCAGGCTGACGCGAGCTGTCCGGCCATCTCGAACTGGTGCGTGAGGGTCTCGTAGTCGACCTTCTTGGCGTTGGCGTTGTTCTGGTTCGTGATGGACTGGTCCTTGTCCATATCCTGGAAGGTCTTCATGAGGCCCGGCACCTTGGAGCCTAGTCCGCTCGCCGCGGCGTCGCTCAGAAGCTTGCTGCGGTTCAACTTACCTTCCTGGTCGACGGCCATCTTGTAAAGACGGTTCATCGAGGTCGTATCGGCCATCTCTTGCTGCTTTTGACCGAGTTCCATCCCTGTCAAACTATTCTGGTTCTGCGCGTGCTGGACCTGCAGCAGCTGCATCAGGGCGTTGGTCGGCGTCTCGAACTGGGGCGGCTTGAGGCCGGCGATGATAGAGGGATCGATTGCCATTAGCTGGTCCATCCATTCTGTGCGTTCATCGATGCGATCGGGTCCGCGCTGCGGTTGGCGATCATCAGCTGGTTCTGCCGCTGCAGCATGCCCATCAGCTGGTTCTGCTGGATACCGTTGAAGGCTTGGCCCATGCCGTTGTTGATCGCGTTTGCCGTGCCGATGTAGCCGGATGCGCGCGCGTTGCCAGCGCCGGTGATGTTCTGGCCAGCGGTTGCGCTGTAATTGCCCAGCGCGTTGCCGGCGGCGTTGGCATAGTTCTGGCCGGCCGCCCCGGCGGTGCTGGATGCGGTCTGCGCGGCGCCCGCGAGCGACAGAAGCGGGTTTTCCTTGGCCGTGCGGTTGGTGTTGAACCGGTCCATGGCTGCTTGCCAGTCCTGCGTGGCCAGGCCCTGTGAGAAGCGCGCCGTGTCCTTCAGCGCCGCGCCCGACAACAGGCCGCCACGCGCCGCCGCGCTACGCTCTAGCGCCTGCTGGCCCTGGTCCATGCGGAACTGGTGACCAGGATCAGCCTCGAAGTCGGCCATGCTGAAGTCACGCATCAGGGAGCCGTTGTCGGCACCGCCGGCGGAGAGGCCCAGCAGCTGCATCAGGCGGTTGCGCGCGGTGTTGCCGGCGTCGATGGCTGGCTGTTGGAGCTCGACGTTCTTATTGAACATCCTCTCCTGCAGGGCCACCTGCTGGTCGCTCGTATCCTTGGCCAGCGCATTGGCTTCCTTGGCTGACTCCTGCTGCGCCTTCGACGCCTTGTTCGACGCGATCGAGGACGCGGTGGCGCCGACCACTGCCGAAGCCGCGATTGCGGCCGCCACGCCGCAGAATTTGGCACCATCCATGGCGGCGTCTTGTTTGCGCTCGCCCCTGAGTTTTTTCATGCTCACTCCCCCAGCCATTTGCTGTAATAGGTTTCCACCGGCGCAGCGCCGATGCGTTTGAAAAGCGGGCTCGCGTCCGCGTGGATCTTCGAACCCATGAACCAGCGCTGCACGCCGCGGCGCCGCAACTCCGCCTCGACGAAGCGGAACATGCGCACGCCGGCGCTACCTGCGCGCTTGTCCTGGCGCACGTAGAAGATGTCCATGTTGCAGGTCAGGCAGGTGCTGTAATGCAGGCCTGGGGCAATGAAGCCGATGAAGTAGCCGACCAGGTCGCCGGCGTCGCGGAGCGTAACGAACAGTAGCTGGCCGGCGCGCTCGCGGTCGATGTAGATGTCGTACTGTGGCACGAGCGGCACCTTGTCCTGGTTCAGGGCCAGCTCCTCGTAGTGCAGCGGCAGCAGTACCTGCAGCTCGGCCAGGTGTTCCTCGAATGATTCGACGTGACAGGTGATCATCGGCTAGTCCTGATATCGACGATCATGTGGATCCTGTCGTCGCCGCTATTGTTGATGACCTCGTGCTCCTGGCTGTTGTCGAACCACCAGATCTCGCCCGTGCCCATGTAGGTCTGCTCGTGACCGGCACGGAATACGACGCCCGGCTGACTCTGGAGCACGATGTGGAAGCGGCTGTAATACTCGGCGTGCGCCGGCGTGTCCGCGTGCGGGTAGATCACGCCGCCAGGGGCGATCTTGTTGATCATGACCCGGCCCAGGCGTTCGCCGGAGACGTAGGCCATCAGGTTCATCACCAGGGGGCGCGCTTCAGTCAGCAGCTTGTATGCTGGGTAGTCGACGCACTCGTGCTGGTCGTAGGTCGATAGGTGCTTCTGCAGTTCCTCCTCGGTCTCGAGCACGGACTTCACCGGAAAGCGCAGCATGATCGACTCGATCTGCTTGAACGGCCCCTGCGGGTAGTCGCGCAGATAGGTGTCCTCCTTCCAGAGGTCGGCGCGGCGCTTGATTGCCAGGAGCAGCGGCATGGTGTCGATGCCGGCGGTGATGCGTTGGAAGTTCTTCATAGGATGGCGACTCCGATGTTCGTGGGGTTGATCTGGATGCTTGAGTCGAGCAGGCCGAGTAGCGGCTTGGCCAGCTCCAGGCCGATCCCGCGGAGGACATGGACGTTCTCGCACAGGCGGCGCTCGGCGCCCGAACAGGGGTGCGCAGCAGCGTCGGCGGCTTGCGCTTCGGTTAGTTGCAAAGCGATGCCGCTAATGACAGCGAGTCCCTGCGCGCGCTCACGCTCGGTTTCGGATGCCGGCCGGATCTCGACCGGCTCACCCCGGTCAAGCGCGGCCATGATGTCGACGAGCGTGACCCATTTGGCGCCGGGGTCGATGCAGAACGCCCCGATGACGCCCGGCGCCAGGTCGGTGAGTGTTCGGTCAAAGTAAACGGCTTTCATCCATGGGTCCTTTCATTCGATACTCCATTGGACTCCTCTTCCGTCCGGTTTCCAGGCGGAAAATCGGACAGTTGAAGGGCCCTATCAATCACGTCGTATGCCTGGGAGCGGCCGATTCCGTACCTAGTCATGAGGCGATCGCGGATTGCCGCGCGCGGCTGGCGAAGATCGAGCAGGTGACGCGCGAACTGCATCCTCTCCTGCCGGTCAAGCCCGGTAACCCCATCGAGCGCCGCGTTCCGCCGGATCAGCTCTGCAAACTGACGTTTCAGTTCCTCTGGGGCGGTGACACCGGCCAGATCGTCGAGCAGGCGTAGGTAGACGTTTTTACCCATTGCCCCTCCCTGCCATGCGGCCCGGCTGCAGTGCGAAACCGCCAGGGCTGCGCCTTTTTATAAACTCCGAGAATTGAGGTTTTCCTCGCGCGCACGCGCGTACTGGTCGCAGAATGCCTCGCGCGCGCCCGCGCACCTGGTGCGGAAATTCCCTTCGCACGCGCATGTGCGCGCGATGCCGGCGGAAAGTCCGGAGCCCGAGACCGCCCTGATTTCCTCTCGCGCGCGAAATGGTCTCATCAGCCATATCGGACTCCTTCTCGATCCCCTGCTTCTCGCGCTGCCAGCGCGCGCAGCGCCTGGTCGATCGCTGCCTCCGAGCGGGCCAGCTCGATGTCGAACACGCTAGTCGGCCGCGGCTTGATCCCCATCCGCCGGCAGATAAACCCCGGCGTGGCGTTCCTGATGTAGTGCCAGCGCAGCAGATCGCGGTGCTTCGGCAGCAGGGTCTTCCACGCACGCTCCACATTGGCGGCGTCGGCGCTGTCCAGGCGATCGCCGGCGCCGGACGGCGCGTGCAGTTCGCCCATCGCCGCAACTCGCATGCGGTCGCAGATGAAGGCCGTGTTCGAGGCCATGCCCTTTGCAGGGGCGCCACGAGACCACTTCGCCCAGTTGTTCAACCGGTCACGAATCGTTTTCAATTTCAGTTTTCCCTTGTTTTTTAACGGTGGAGCGATGCGCTTTCGCGTTCGCGTCACGGAAAGTCGGGTGGGTTGGCGTCGCCCTGGCGCTGGAGCCAGTGGCCGAGCCGAATGAAGTTGTTGTCGGGGGTCTGCTGGTACCCGGCCCGGTGTGCTGCAGCGAGCTGGGTCCAGTACCGGCGCATCTCCTCGGGGTTTGCCCTGGTCTGCGCCTTCGCGTCTTCGACGTCGTCCGCATTCCAGCCATAGAGGTTGGCGATGTAGGCGAAGTCGCGGATGAACTGCTTAGACACCTTCATCGGCCCAGTCCCTTTCGACCTGGTCCGGTATCCGGATCTCGACGGCGAGGCCTTTCTGCACTAACCGGCGTGCTAACCCGAACGCCGCAGCCTGCCCTGTGAAGCTGGCGTCGTTGTCCCCGGCGATCAGCACGCGCTCCACGCCTTCCGGGGGAACCCATGCTTCCAGCAGCACCGCGTTGGTCGCCGCCCAAACTGGCATGCCGAAGCGCCTGGAGGCCGCCAGCGCCGTTTCGATGCCCTCGGCGATACCGAGAGTCGTCCCGGCTGCCGCAAGCCTCACAGCGCCCGTATTCAGGGGCTTGCCGGCCATGATCTTCTTCGGCTGCGGCACGGGCGCCTTCTGTCCGTCGTCCGTCAGGTAGGTCCGGTGGATCGACGCTCCGGCGCCGTCCGGGTACTGGATCCTGGCGATCATCGCGGGGAAGCGGCCGAGGTCGACGCCGTCGTCGTCGGTGTACCGGAGTCCAGGGTGCAGCCGGAGGCCGGGCGGCACCTGCTCGAGGCCGAGGCGCCGGTTCAAGTACCGCCACACCGGGTCACCGTGCACGACGGCCTTGCTGGTCTCCCACACCTGGGTGAGCGCGCGGATCTTGCTGGCGTCGGTCCGCTCCGGCGCGATAGGCCCGGCCGGCACCGTCCCGACTATCCGGTCGACCTGCTTGGCCGCCTCGCTGAACGACCAGCCGACCACGCGCTGCAGCAGCTGGAAGCCGTCGCCCGATCCGCAGTGCGAGCAGATCCAGGTGCCGCGGCCGGCCTTGTCGTCGAACCTGTACCGGTCCTTGCCTGCGCAGATCGGGCAGGGGCCGTGCTTCTTGCTCAGGTAGGCGGGGTCGATCCCCAGCTGCTGCAGGATGCCGGGCCAGCGACCGACCGCTTCATCGGCGGTTCGCGTCTTAATCGCCTGCATGCTGGCCCTCCCTCTGCTTTGCGCCCTTGATCTGCAGGTGCTTCAGGATGCCCAGGACCTCCCGACCGGCCGGCGCCGAAACGTTCTGCATGCCTCGCGGCCAGACCCCGAAATACTCCCGGTACTTGTGCGATACCCATCCTGGTTTGAACCCCTCGTCCTGGGCGACGGTGAGCAGCTGGGAGTAGAACGCCTGCTTGTCGACCTTCTGCGCCTTGGGCTTCTTCTTGAGCGGCACCAGGTCGCCGGCGCGCACTTGGACGTCCGAACGCCGCTCCGGCGCGAAGCCGCACACCGGGCACTTGTGCACGGCCTTGACGTAACTGCAGGAGGGGCAGGCCTTCGGCAGGGGCTTTTCCCGCTCCTCCTGTCCGCCCTTCGCGTCCCTAGGCGATCCGTCATCGAGCTCGAGGGGGAACTCCTCCGTCGGAAACCCCAGGCGCACCACCGAGCCGGAATGGTCGAGGATCAGCGCGCGGTCCTTGCTGGCGTGTGGGCGCAGCACCCGCCCGGCCATCTGGATGTAGCGGATGAGCGAACGGGTCGGCCGCGCCAGGATCAGCGTGCGGCATGCTGGGAAGTCCCAGCCCTCGGCGAGGATGCCCACGTTCGACAGGACCATCGTCTCCCCGGTCTCCATGCGGCGCAGGATCTCGCGGCGCTCCTCCGCGTCGGTGTAGCAGTCGATATGCTCGGCGCTTACGCCGGCGGCCTGGAAGCGCTCGACGATGTGTTTGCTGTGGGCGATGTTCGCCGCAAAGCAGACGGTCGGCGTCCCGCGCGCCAGGCGCAGCCAGTGCGTCACGATGTCGCCCACCAGCTCCGGTTTGTCGGCGGCGCGGCCGACGTCGGCGTCGGTGTAGTCCATGTCGCCGAAGGCGTTGCGGGCCTGCTTGATCCCGGACATGTCCGGCTCGCTCGGCGCGTACACGTCGCAGTCGACCAGGTAGCCGGCCTCGATCAGCTCCGGGATCGTCGCCGCCACCGTCATGTGCTCGAACAGCGCGCCGCCCAGCTCGTCGTAGTGCTTGCCCAGGCCTCGGGCGTACGGCGTGGCCGACAGGCCGATCACGGGAACACCCTTGGCCGCGGCGAGCACGGCGCGGTATTCGCTGGATCCGGCAACGGTGTGCGCCTCGTCGATGATGATCAGGTCGACCTCCGGAAGGCCTCGACGAACAACGGTCTGGATGCTAGCCACCAGCACGCTCTCGTAGACGCGCGTCGTGTTCTCCCCTTGGATGATCCCGTGAGCGATCCCGGCCTTGGCGAAGCGGCGCGCCGTCTGCTCGACCAGGTGCACGCGGTTGCAGAGGAAGATCACCCGCTTGTGCTTCGACCTGGCGCCGCGCACCAGGGCCATGCCGATCTCGGTCTTGCCACTCCCGGTCGGACTGCAGAGCATCTCGCGAACAATTCCCCCGGCCAGGGCACGGCGGAGATTTTGGACTGCGAGGGATTGGTAAGGCCGGAGAGTGAGGGTGCCGGAATCGGCGGCGCCCTGGCTGGGCGGGGTTGGTGGTTTACTGCTATGGCTATGGCTATGGCTATGGGTACGTGCACAAGTGGTATCACGCAACGAGCACGCTGCGTGCTCCATTCGTGCATCAGTCTGTGGTCCAGAAACGGCATTGTTGAGCATCAGGCACGCCCTCCTCCAACAACCTGCAGCTGCTGCTGGGAGCGGCGCTTTTGCTCGCGCTCGATAGCAGTCTGCTTGTTTTTCTCAGCGACCACGCGGGCCTTGACCATCTCGCCCAGGGCTCGCGTATTGATCAGGCCACCCACCTCGGTCCATTCGTTCACGACCATGCGAAGGGGACGGCGTTCAGCCTCGGTCCGCAGTTCCAGCAGCTCGTAGAGCGGCTCGATATCGTCCGGCAGCGGGCGCCAGAACTGGATCGCGATGGCGTCGACGGCGCGGCGTTCGTCCGGCGTCTCGGCGCGCAGCAGGCGGTAGAGCGCCTTCCGATTCGCCGGCAGCGGTCGGCCGGCACCGTAGAAGTGGTCCAGCATCAGCCGAAAAGCACCGTGCTCAACCAGCGACAAATGCCCGGTGGCGCGCGCGTAGTCGCCCAGGAAGTGCTTGTAGAAATTCATAAGCGGCCTCCTGGCAGCGTGGCCTGGGCCGGAGGTTGCTGATCATGACGGCGGCCGCGCAGAATGTAGCGGGCGACGCGCTTGTGCAGCAGCCCATCGGGACCGATCACGTCTTCGTTCAGGGTGTAGATGTCCCACTGCTCCCTGAGCTCCTTGACGCGCGTCGCAAGCCGCAGGTAGCCGGCCGCTGTGCCCTCGTAGGTGTTCAGTCCACGCGCACCGCGGTACTCGAGCGCTCGGCGCAGCGTCTCTACCTGCGTTTTTCCGTCCGCCGAACGCAACGCGACACCAGCCAGAGTTAGCTCTTTGCAAACCTCCGTGATATTCTGTGCGCCGCAATCGACTAACTTTTGTGTTGCAGGCCCCCCAGCCCGAACAAACTGAACGCGCCCCGCCCAGGGCGCGTTTGCTTTTCCGATCGCCGGCTTCATGCCGACACCTCATTCGGTTGCTCTGCGCGGCTCTCAGCAATGCGTTCCTGGACCCATGCATCCACTTCCGCCTCGATCCATGCGACATGGCGGGGGCTGACCTGGATCGGTGCAGGAAACTTCCCGGCCTTCACATACGCATAAATAGTGCTGCGGCCCAGAGTGGTTTTGGCAGTAACACGCCCTAAATCGATGATGGCATTCATTCGGTTTCTCCAAAAAAAAGCCCGCCAGGCGATGAACGCGAGGCGGGCGAGTTAACGAAAAAAGCCGGCTGCTGTTAGGCGAGCCGGCTTTCGGTACTGCGGATTTGTAGGAGGTATGGACGAAAAAAAACCGCCTCAGGGGGCGGTTTATTCGATGCTGCTTTTTTCAGTGCGAGCGCCGGCTTTACTGCGGGCCGGGTGTTCGACTGCCTTGGTTTGCGGTGGCGCTTTCGCGCGCATTACGGTTATCCAAGGGACTGTAAATGCTCAGGTAACAAAAATTCCAAGCATAAGGAAATATACCCCTAAATGTATTACATGTAAAGTCCAGATAAGTCAGTTGGACGGATTTGGATTAATTATCGTCGTCCAAGTCATAACCCAGCCGAGCGCGCTGCTCTTTCAGAGAGAGCTTTTCCATCTCCACCATCTCCTCTCTTAAACGTGCGCGCATGCTTTCAGCGAACTTGGCCTCGAGCGTCGTCATTGGCCTAGGTGGTGGGACAGGCTTATTTAGGGAAACAGAGCTATGCCAACCGCCGAATACCTCGTCTTTGGTAGCGGGCTTTCCCTGATTCGCTTTTGATGCTTGCTTTGCCGCCTTGGCCTCGTCTGAGGAAAGATTGCCTGTGGTCGACCGATAGCGCGTCGATGGGTGCGCCCTCTGTTTGAGTTGCACCTGGCGATGCTCCTCCTGCAGCTCTCGCAGCAAAGCATTGGGCGTCTCCAGATCAGCCATCAGAAACGCTTCGATATCCCTTTTCTTGTAAGCCGCTTTCTTGGCCACCATGTAACGGGGCAAACCCAGTTTTACGACAGCTTGCAATCTGACGTTCAAAACCTCTGCCGCATAGCGGAGGGTTATCAAATCATCTCCGTTATTGTCCCGAAACCAGATACTCATACTCTCTCTCCTCTTGGCGTCGAAACCTCGCGAAAGCGAGGCGGTCCCGGTGGTCCTTGATTCACCTTGATAACTTCCTACCATCTTTGAGTTACCTTGAAAAACCTTGATACACCTTGATGTCTACACCATTGCCCTGTGGAACATCTCCATGGCGGCGCCCGTCTTCTCTTTGAGGACTGCATACCAGGCGCCGGTGTTCGCTGTCTGCGCACGGAATCGCATGCGGAAGATGCCGTAGAGCTCGGCGGTCTTCTGGTGTCGGTAGACCGGAATCACGTAATGGTGCTGCTCAAGGAGCGCTGTACCGCCCTGCAGGTTGTTCTCGACCACCTCATAAGCCTTGGCATGAATGCCCCTCTCCTCTGGTTCAGGACCACTCACCGGGAACAGAATCTCCGCGTCGGGCGACGACGACTCGAAAAGGTAGGTGGCCTCCTGAATCAGGCCCATTTCCTTGAGAGTGGCAATCCGCTGGAAAAAGGGTTCCCCGCGGTTTTCGCCTTTCCCTATGTGCGCTTTCGTTACGTCTGTCGACCATGAAACCCATGTATTGGCATCGGTGAACCCGAGATAGACCATAGTGCCGACGTCCCGGCAAACTTCCTTCTCATATTTCCGGTAGTAGACCTCACGGGAAATGCCGCCATCTGCTGCCAGGTTCTGGGCATGGTAAAGCTCCACAAACAGGCGCAGGGTCAAAACGTCCTGGGTTTGGCGCACCCGATGCACGATAGGCTCTTCCCCGGCCAGCGGCACGACGACATTCTTGGGCAGCCAGATTCTGTCCTCGGAAATTTTCAGCTTGTAGCGCGGCCTGGCCTTGGTCGAGCTCTCGGCCAGCGTCACCAGCCCGGCCTTTACCAGTTGCTCAATGGCGGGCTTGGCGCGCTCCCAGCGGATGCCGCCGTATTCCTGGACTGCATTGGCCGACCAAGCGGTGGTTTGATTGTCGCGACCGGTACCACATGCCAGAACCAGAAAAGCGACGGCCGGATTAAGGCCAATTTCGCAGGCTTGGCGCCATTCGGCCAGCCCAATAGCGAAGAACCCTGTCTTCATAGCGTTCCCTTAAACGCAGCCCTTAAAAAATAGGAGGCAGTGCCAGGGTGGTAAGGGAACCACCTCTTCGCCCGCTAAAGCTAGGCACTGCCGAAAACCATTACGGCCTGAATGTCAGACCTGAGTCGCTGTCGACGTCGTCAACAGTATGTCTATTCTGCCTTGTAGGAAACAGCTTGTCCTCAAGAAATAAGATGCGCGCCGCCATGCGCTTAATTTTCGTGATCGCCTCTTGGAGCTGGCCCTTGAGACTGGCGATCGTCTCCATGAACGACCGTTTTTCGGCGGCAAATTCCTGCTCTCTCGCCTTCTCCCGAGCCCGTAGCCGCTCGTTCTCCCTGCGCAGCTTGTTTGCCTCCAGCTCGTGCTGTTTCGCCTCCTCGACCTCCTGGCGCAGCTGCTCGAGCGCGGCAGCCTGATGGGCGCGCGCATCTCGGCTGATCATCACTACATTGAGGATCTGCTCGACGTGGGCGGCGTATTCAGCCTGCGCAGCGGTGTATTCCTCCGTCATCTGCTTCGCGCGCCCAGTGACCCGGTCGGCGATGGTCGGCGCCGGCGGCACGGGCGCGGCCATGGTCGGGCCTTTCTGCAGCGCTGCGGCATACTTCTTGGCCGTTGTGTGCGTTGCCTTCGAACCCTCGACGCCGCGCTGCAGACCGACCGGCTTGCCGATCTTCTCCGCGAAGTCCGTCTGCATCTCGCTCAGGACCTTTCGGCCGCCCAGGAAATCCTTGGCTGAAAGCCGGCCGTCCTTCGTCAGGGGCACCACATAAGCCACGAGATGCGGACTGGTCTCGTCCAGCTGCATATTCACGCACACGACGTTGCCCTTCCCGTGCCTGGCCTCCAGCCACAGAACCGCGGCGGCAAAGTAGGCGTTCTGCTGCTTCGTCGGCGCCGTCCGGAACCACTCGGGCGAGGCCGTCACCAGGTACTCGATCGCCAGGACCGCGTCCTTCCTCCGCTTCGCCGGCAGCCGGGCCTGGATCGCCGCGCGCACTGCTGCCGCATTCTGGGCGCCGAAAGTCTTGTTCAGGTGCGTACGACTCGCGTCCGCGTTCGGCGTCGGAATTTCCCTGAAGGTGTGCTTGGCCGAGCCGGTGATCGACCCGAACGACGTCAGCTTCTCGGCGCGCAGGATGCAGTAGTTGGTCATGGCAGCCTCCGCGCGATCGCCGCCGGCGCAGGCCGGGGTAGCAGCCACCGGGCTGGCCCGGTGTACTCACTACACTTTCTACGAAAGTTGTTCGCCTTGCCGGGGGCCGCCCCCACCCCACTCCGCGCCCCCATGAGGGAGCTTGGCCGGGTTGCGCCCCGGTGGCGTATACGTGTCTGCGGCTGCTTCATGGCTTGCCTCGCTGGTGTTGTTGTCCTCCTTTAATCATGCGCTATGGAAAGTGGCGTGGTTGCAGATTGGTGCCGTAGCGCGCCGTTTTCTACGTTTCGACTGCAAATAAATTCCCGCCGCCGGCGGACCTGGGCGGGATCGTCCTCAATCACCTTTTCGCGTCTCGGTGAACCACGTCGACCATATCGGCCAGCTCAGCAGCCCATTGCTGAGCAAGCCACAACATTTCTTGCTTTGGCCCTTCGCTCAAACCTTCAAATACGTCAAAACCCTCGCCGGTCATGAGCAGCAATAGCCCGTTCAATTGCCGTGCACGCATTGATGCGTGATCCAGCGCGTTACGTTGGGGGATGAGCTGAACGCTAAACGGAGTGTCGATCCGGCCAACAAATTTCTCGTCTGGCTTAAGCAGGGCTTCATTCTCAGGCGTGTTAATGCGGCTCATGCTCGTGCCTCCTGAGCAAACAGGCCCACCAGGACGCGCTGGGCGTCAAGGCATAGGCGGAACAGCTCAACACTGTTTGCGTTCACGCTGGCCTCGCCAATGTCGTGCAGCAGTTGGGGAACGTCGACGCCATCGACGCACGGAACGGATTTCAAAGCCTGTTGGGTCATGTTCATTTGCGTGCGCCTTTCTGTGCGTTACGAAGGTTGTGTTCCGCCACCTCTTCCCGAAACTCGCTCAAGAACTCGATTTGCAAGGCGATTTCAGTTACGAGCGCACCCACTCGGGCACAGTCACTAACCTCAGCTGGCCACTCTTCATTTGTACCTGCAGACCACAGAACACGCCCGAGCGACTGGAGCCCATCTAACAAGATGCCCTTGGCATTCGCCGCATGCTGATCCGCGGCTTTGATTTCTTCCAGCTGCTCGACATTCAAGGACGCGCCGTGCAAATGAGCGGGCAAAGAGCGCACCAGGCGCCCAAATTCAAACGACGCGCGCTCCCGGTTCTGAAAGACTGGCTTGGATTGGTTCATGCCCGGCCCTCCCACTTGTCGGCCGCGACAACGTCGACCATTGCATACAGCTCGTCGGCCAACTGGACGCCCAGCCAAAGCAGGCTGTCTTGGTCGCGGGGGCCCAGCTCACTAAAACGCTCGGCGCCTTCGGTTTGGGTCTGCATCAGCTTCAGCAAGGCGCTGAGCTGCTTTGCTCGCATGTAGGCATGATCAGCCGCTTCATTGCGGTTGATCAGCTGTGTGCCGTAGGGCGTGTCGATAATTCCAACATGGTCCCGTGCAAAAACCACTTTTTTTGCTTGGACCGATGTCACATCGCCAATGTTTGTGTTAACCTTTGTTTCGTTCATGTGCGACTCCTCAAAAAGATGCACTTGTCCACACCGCGGCGGCGAAGGGTGAGAGCTTCGCCACTGCAGCAATCCCCGGTTCCGCCGGGCGCGGTTGCAAAAGAAATTCCAAAGGGTCAGCCTGCCAGCTGGCCCTTTTTCATTTCAGGTTCGATTTACGCGATAGATTCCCCTCCGCGCCGGGCGTGCCGGAGCGGCTTCGTTGACAGGTTGATCAGTTTGCAGCTGCTTGTTTGCGCTCGCCGGCTTCCTCGGCCTGGCGGTTCATGCGCTCGCGCAGTATTGCGACGACCTGGCTGTTCATGGACCGGTCGCTGCGCTTGGCGTCTGACGCGAGCCAGGCTCTGACATCGTCTGGAAGGCGCAGCTGAAACTTGATTCCTTGCATGGTGGTGCTCCGATTGATTTAAGCTGCCTCAACTATATGGCTCATAGCCATCATGCGCAAGTCTTTTTGATGGCTCAGTGCCATCATTCCATAAATGGCTCATTGCCATTATCCTGACCTGATGGAAACTCCCAAACCAGAGCGCGCGCCCCAGCTCGCCGACAAGTACGTCCTTCGCATGCCAGACGGTATGCGCGACAAGCTGGCCGCCCTGGCCAAGGCGAACAATCGCAGCATGAATGCTGAGATTGTCGGGTTGCTACAGCAGGGGATGGATGCGCACACTCGAGGGTCATCACCCGAAATCAACATTGAGACGCTGGCTGATGCGATCGCTGATCGTGTAGCTGCTAAGCTCAAAGATGGCTGATTGGTACCATCAGATATCTACGGATACTAAAAGGATATTTATGCCTAAAATGGACGTATCGATTACCTACAGCATCAATCGGAGCTCCCCTATCCCCGTCGGGCGCACAATCAATGTGAGCCAGGAAGAACTGCTGCAGTTCATTCCACACCCGCCTTCGGCCGGAGGTGGCTGGTCGTATGCGAAAGAGGCCGAGGCATTGATTTGCTCCATAGTGAAGGAGGAGCAGTTTCCAGATGAGGTAACCCCGGTCGAGGAGATAAGGGATTTGCAACGTCTTGGGATTACCGCCCTTAGTTACTCGTTTGACAGCCCCGATGCTGGATCAAACATGGGATCGATAGCTATTTACGCTGACTAGAACCAATTCAGATCCAAAAGGTACCAAGTAGTACCATCAGATACCAGTATCTTCTAGTACCATCAGATACTATTCCAATAGCGTCCAATAAGGTCCAGTGTTACTATTTGGTACTACCGTCTACCGAGGGATACCAATGCCTACCATCGTCTTCGTCTCGCCTAAGGGCGGCGCCGGCAAAACCACATCGGCGCTTGTCCTGGCCGAGCAGCTGGCACGCAGCGCCGACGTCACTGTCATCGATGCCGACCCGAACCGCCCGATCGAGAACTGGGCGAAGGGTGGCGCCAAACCGGACCGCATGACGGTCGTCGCGGATGCGGATGAGGAGAACGTGATCGAGCGCATCGAAGAGGCGGCCGCGCGCACGCCATTCGTGATTGTCGACCTGGAAGGCACCGCGGCCAAGATCGTCGTGATGGCTGTCAGCCAGGCCGACTTCGTGATCGTCCCGACCCAAGGCAGCCAACTCGACGCCGAGCAGGCCGGCCGCGCCTTCCGCGTGATCCAGCAGCAGGAGAAGATGATCCAGCGCCGGATGCCAGGCTATCGCCTGCCGTACTCGGTCCTGTTGACGCGCACGAACTCCGCGATCCGCACCCGCACCCTGGCCCACATCGAAAAAGGACTGGTCGCTGCCGGCATCCCGGTGTTTGAGACGGAGCTGAACGAAAGGGAGGCGTTCAGGGCGATGTTCTCCTTCCGCCAGCCTCTGGGCGGGCTCAATGCCGCCGAGGTGGCCAACGTGGACAAGGCAGTGGCGAACGCTGAGCAATTCGCGCAGGAGGTCATCTCGGCCCTGCGCAAGGTCCAGCAGCAGACCTCGGAGGCATCGGTATGAGCGAGCGTGCGAACCCCTTCGGCGACCTGGGCGACTTCGCGCCGGCAGCCAAGCCCAAGGCCGAAATTCGAGATGTGGTCGACCAGGTGGCGGCCGAGCTTGGTTTCCCGAGCCGACAGCCAGTGAAGCCTTCCCCAGAGCCTGCACCAGCCCCGGCCGCGCCAGCGGCGCCAGAGCAACCGGCCGCTACCCAGGCCCAGCCGAAGGAACAGCTTCCGAGCCGGCGCCGCACGACCGGACGGAGCGAGCAGGTGAACATCAAAACCACCTTCGCGGCCAAGAAGCGGCTGATGGAGATCTCGGTGGAGCGGGACATGCCGCTGGGGGAAATCCTCGAGCAGGCACTCGCCGCGCTTGAGAAGGAATGGGGAACTGGCTCCTGATGGTACCAGTTGGTAACCCTGGGTATCTGCGGGTAGCCAAGGATATCCCGAGGTAGGAAAGCGGGGGGGCCCCCCTCGTTTACTCTTTTGCGACGCCGCTCAGCGCCGCCAGCCTTTCCTGCAGCTGAGCCTTTTCGACGCCTGCTGCTGCAAGTTGACCGCGCGTATGCTCGAGTGCCCGGCGCTGCTCATCAAGGCGCCCCTCGTAGTCCTGGCGTGCCTGGTCGATGCGAGCCTGATCCTGATGGGCGCGCGCATCCGCTGCCGACCGCGCTTGCTCGGCCCGTTCTCGTGCGGTGGCCAGCTCCTGCTGAAGTGCCACCACCTGCACGCGGGCCGCTTCAAGCTCGGCCTGCGTGCTACCAAGCTGGGAGCCCAACACTGCAGCTTCACGCTCCGCCGCACTGCGCGCCAGCCGTTCTATGTCCATCTGAGCGGAAAGAGTCCCGGCCCGCTCTCGCTCAATCCCCAGATCCTGCTGCAGCAGCGTAACCTGGGCGCGCACCGCATCCGTTTCCGCATGGCTGCTGGTGAGCTGCGAGTCCAGCACCGCTGCCTTGCTGTTCGCTGCCGTACGCGCCTCGCGTTCGGCATCAAGCGCCTTCGACAACGACTCGACGCGCGTGCGCATCTCCGCCAGGTGTTCGACTTGAGAATCTGCTTTCAACTTCGCACCCGCCGCCTCGCGCTGGGCAGCCCCGGCAAGACTGCGCTCGCGATCAACGTCGGCCAATAGCCGCTGGATCTCGACGGCGCGTTCGCTGGCCGTCGCCTGTTCCTGGTCCCGCTGGGTGGTGAGAGCTGCAATGTCGGCGAGCAGTTGGTCGCGCTCGGCCTCAAGCTCTTCACCAGCCCGCGCAAGTTCATCAGCAGCAGCCTGAAATTGCAACGCACGCTCCTCCGCCTCTGCCCGGATTGAGGTCGACGCCTGTGTAACCCAAGCGCCAAGTGCCCGCTCGACATCCGAAGGCAGAGATACAGGAGGCGTCGCCGCCTGAGGCCTAGCATCTCTCCATTGCGTCATCATCCGATGAATCGTGCCATGGCTTCCAGTGTTGCCCAGCTTGACCCGCACTTTCTCTAGCGTCGCACTGCCGGGCCGTTCCGCCTCAAGCGCTTCCACAGCTGCCCTTACTTGCTCATACGTTATTCCTTTGCGCCCCATATCTTCTCCTGTTATTTCGTATTATTTCGTATTTCATATTCCGTATTACGTTTCAATACGATATGAAATTCTATAGGTTGATGTTTCTCAGCAATAAAAATGACGCGACCGATATTTCAAACAGTTCCGCGTTCGCGGCTGCATTCTGGGTAACCCCTAAATCAAAGTCCCAAAGCCTTAGAAAAGGCCCAACCCTGCGGGGGCTATATAAGGAGGGCGGACTTGTTACACCTCCCGTAGATACCTAGAGATGGTCATGCGAGAAACGCCCAGCTCTTCGGCTATCTCCTTTGGCGTCTTCCCTTGAGCTTTCATCTGGCGCGCGCTGGTAGCCTTGTCGTTGGCAGTCTGCAGGTATTGGTCCCGTGTCTGCTCGTATCGCCCCTCGGCCACGCGATCGCGCTTGGCATCCCGCTCCTTCTTGCGCTGCAGGATGATTTCCGCCGGCGCCAAAGTGCGCAACTCCGAGTACAGCTCTGGAGGGATGACGTCGGCCAGGTAGTCGCGCAGGCCCTGTGCGGAGTAGTTGTAGCGCGGGTCGTAGTCCTTGCCGTTGTAGTGCAGGCGCTCGCCAGCCGCGCGCATCGCCGCCCGCTTGAGAACGGGAGCCATTGTCGTGGCAATCTCATGCTCGTCGAGCGACGGCGTCATTTCCTTCGCCGTGGACAGGATCTCGTTGTAGAGGGTGGCTGGCTCGCTGAACCAGCTGAGGGCAACGGCCATGATGAACAACACGCGATCGCGGAAGCCAGGCGGCACGCCGTTTGGCCACTTATGTTGCGAGATCTTGACCATGTCGTGGTAGACGAGGTACCACCATCCATAGATTGATCCCTGCCATCGGGTCGCGCCAGGTGCGCGGCCCTTCCGCGCGCCGGCGGCGGCCAGGTCATAGACTTTGCTGCGCTTCGCTTCCCGAGCGCCGAGCACCTCGTCGGCGAGCTCATGCAGGGACCAGAGGGTATCCGTCAGAACGACGCCGCGGACTTGCGCTCCGCTTTTACTGTGAGTGGTGCCGACCAGGCGCAGCATCCGTGCGCAGTCACGCGCGGCCGGGTCTGAGCCGATGCCGGCCAGCGCCTTGATCAAGACATCCTGCACCCTTTGCCATACCGGCAGGGCGCGGCCTGGGGTGGGCTCCAGCAGCCAGTACAGGTGCATCCCACGGCCTGAGTACACGACGAAGGAAGGCGCCGGAATACGGGCGGCACGGAGCAGGTCCAGCGCCTCCTCGAGGTCGGTTGAGCCGTCGATGTCGACGTAGCACGCGCGCAGGCTCTTGATGAGACGGACGAGCCGCCAACCATGGAACTGGTTCGCACTAATGAAGGTGTCGGGGGCGCCGGCGAGGCCGGACACCAGTTGCTGCACTGGATCGCCGGGCTCGACCTTGGACCAGCGGTCTTTGCCAGCGCGGCGTTCCCAATAGATCACCGTGCCATGAGCGGCCCCGTGGAGCCTCTCATGGTGGTTTATCGGCTGCGAAAGATCGAGAGAGAGCTGTCTATTCGCTGTAGCCATTGGTGCCCCGGCAGAACCGTCGGGCACAATTGATCATTTGTTCTTGCATCGTTTTCGACCGACGTGTTAATCTGCCGGTACCAACTCCGCCAAGAGTTTTGCTGTACCGGTCCCCTTGGGACAGAAGAAGCCGTCTGCCAGGACGGCTTTTTTCTTTTCTGCCCGCCTAAATCTTCACTACCTGAACCTTAAATTCGGTAACCCCGATTTCCTCCGCAAGCGTCTGACGCAAAACGTCCAGGCTACGAAATTTCCTCGGTTTG
>CBFGOU010000006.1:0-27355 GCA_965650445.1 uncultured Oxalobacteraceae bacterium
GAAACTTGATCAGGCAGACTGCTAAAAAAAACCCAATTGTTCAGCGTCTCCTTAGGGGAATCTGCGACAATTTCAATGCATCACCTTCAATACTCGTCCTTCCCACCGATACCCCGAGCGCGCCAGGATTATATCCGCCGCCGACATCGCTATGCGCCCCTGGATACGCATATTCAACGCAGTTTTTCGGTACTATCCCGTTGACAGTTATCGTATCAAGCGGAAAGTTGCGCCTTAATTCATGCATTGAAACCATGTGCACGCAATTGACGATTGACGAAGGAATAGACAAATATTCAGCATTTGCCCACCCACTATGACCGCCGCCAAGTCCAGTAAGGCTACCAACCATGCTTGACCAGAATCCTGCAGATGCAACGGTATCCATTATCCCAAGGAAGCGAAAATGTACAATTACTCCGGCCAAACTGTTTTTTATTAGAAGACTGTTAAACCAATTGCAAAACACTCGAGCCTCCGCAGCCCCACGTGAAAATCCAAATACATCAATAAAGCATTCCTTCAGCTTTATTTTGCTTTTTGAAAGGACGGCATGGAGAGAAACAGCAAATTTCTTAAGAATTGCCTCCCGTTCCCCTTGACCAACTGTGTCCGGCATTCGCAGACCTGCCTGAAGCCCAAGCCCGTCCAATTCCGCATAGTCCTCTGGAGGTGTGAATGACGTATACGTGTTTTGAGTACAGCAAAGCGCGCGCATCTGCCCATCGGTAAACATCGGCTTATCGGTGGCGGCGCGCTGCAAAGCATTAAACACCCATAATAACGCGTATAGTACGCGCTGCTCACTCCCGATAGCGAATCCGTTTCCCAGATTGCTTTCGCCTTCCTCACCTATCTCAGGAAATGGCGTGCCCACACCAGGAACATACAATTTGTAATATGCATCGGTTGGATCCTCGCGATAGGAGTGAAAAAGACGTGCAATATTGCTATGACCTAAGTTGGGGAGGTCACGCTTAAGGTTATTGTCAGTTCCATCGAAGAACACGCCAAGATTAACGTTGCCCTCGCACCGTGAACAATCGCTATGCAGGGTTGGCTCAACAAGCCTAATGTTGTGTTTTGGCGCGTCCTTCGATGGAGCGACCGCAAATGTCATCTCGCCCATTATCGCCACCCATGCCCACTTCCGACGTCCACCTTCGTTCGCAAGCTTTCGAGCTCGGCCTCGGTAAAAATTTTTGCAACACGTGTCCCAACGGTTGCACTTTCAATAGCATGCGAATCAGACTCCACAATTGGATGGTCAGAGCTTTCTGGATAGTCTCCGCTGGAGATAATGCGTACTCGCCCACCATTGAAGAAGTGAACATACACATGATGAGGCTTATCATATTTTTCGACTGGCACTATTGCCTTATAGTTCGAATAACTGACGCTACTGTAGTTGCCCCGATCAGTTTCGTCGGGATTTTCTCGCTCCCAGTCTGAGACCGACCAACGGATTTCCACCTTCATGTCGCGACGCCAAACTTTTGCTAACTGAACACAGCACACGTCACTTCCGCCACCGCCTTCGCGACCGACATTTCCGCCGCTGTATCCATCTACGTAAAATTCGGCGATCTGGAAGTTCCTCCCCATATGATGGACGCCGGTAAGCGGCACACCGGTAAACTCCTTGCGTCCGTTTTGCCTGGCCGATTTCAAAGATAGCCACCCGGTCGTAGCAAGTACGCACAGAACTAGAACTGGAACGACTTTCGCTGTATTCATGGTGAACCTCATAAAGATGCTTCTGCCAAGCGGAAGTTGCTGACATTTGCGGGGGAACTTACATTGATATCAACAGCTTCCTTTTCACATCGAGCCAGAAACGAGCGAATCTCGACATGATCATTGCCAGCAAGCAGGGGCTGCAGACGATTCGAAGCGCGAATCTCGCCGTGCGTGTCGAGCATGGCCGTGGTAAGCCACCTCAATACGATGGCATCGGGATTGCCGGACGCTTTCCAGATATCCTTGGATTCCTTAGCCCAGCGATATTGCTCCCAGCAGGATCCAGGCAAATCTTCGCCGTGCCGCATTTCGCGGATGGATGACAGAATAACGTCAGGCATTTCTGCCTCGCGAAGCTGTGCGAATTGATCTGCGCTTACCACCAGTGGAGTCTGCGCAGGCACGACCTGCCGGTCAGGTTGCGGAAGCGTCAACAACCTTCCATCTCGTCCATGTATTTGCCAGCGCAGAACGGGACCGACGAGGCTTTGCCACTGTGAAGGAGACAGAACTCCCACCAAATTGGCTAGTGCAACGCAGTCGGCAAAGCGAAGCGAGTAGTTTTCGTGTGACTCGCTGCGGATAACGAGAAACTGGCGCAGATGCTCCACGAGCTCGGAAGCCGAAAAATCCGTGTGAATAATCGCGACGTGCAACTGCGGCGATACAGCGCTTGCAAGCCGCATCATGAGATCAGTGTCCCCAGCCTCAAATGCAGCGCCAATATCAACGATGAGTGGGCCGATCGGCGCGGCGCTATCCGGATAGGAAGAGTGCAACCAATCCAAACCTTCACCCCGAGCCCTGGCTTGGCCAACCGCATCCTCGCCCGCGAGGGCCCCATCAATTAACAAATAGGAGTGGTACGACGCGCTCATTTTGCCTCCACAAGCGCGCCATGCGCCTTCGCAGCCTTCAACATGCACGGAAGGCAAACTTCGTGATGGGGAATCTCGCCAGGAAATTGAGTAGCCCTTGCCTGTTTCGGATTGAACTGATACTCAACGGCATACATCTCGACGTTCCCTCCGGTGTAAGCCTTGATCCCGGCAGCGCTGATTTCGAGTTCGCTGCCGCCGCCGTAGATGCGCACGCCTTGCTTGGCCTTGATGTTGATCCAGTCGGTTGAGCTGATGATCTCCACGACTTTTTTTGCGAGGACTTCGAGCGAATCACTCTGCGCCTGCAGGCGCACAGGACCTTTCGACGCTATGAGCTTCACACCCAACTCGTTGGCGAACAGGCTGATGCTGAGCGCAGCGCGCAGCAGGATGTGTTCGCCAGCCGATGCGCTGGTGTTGCCAACACTGAGCAGGTCAATATCGGTTTGGGCACCAATCGCGATGTTTTGACCGCTCCCGGCAACCACTCCATTGGGGCCGCTTAGAGCGACAATCTGCGCCCCTCCCTTCCCTAGCTGCTCAACGCGCTCGGCCAGCTGTTTGAGATGGGGGCCAGCTGCGTCATCGAGCGAATGAGTTGCGGCCAGCTTCGACAACTGGTTCGACAGCCTGGACAACTCGTCCAGCAGGCGGCTCAGCTCATTCGAATCAAGCTGCCCGCCCTCTGCCCGCTCGCACGCCTTTGCACTAACCAGCACGCCATTGCCACCGCGCAGGGCGGCAGCGTGGTCGGTGCGCAGTTCTACCCCCTGCCCCCTGGCTTCGCCATAGCCCTGCGCCAAAGGATGGACTAGAAATCCCAGATTCAACTGGGAGCTGCCGTGATCGCTCGCCAATTGCGCATTGATGCGCCCATTCGAATCATCCAGCCGCAACTGATTCCCCCGCGAGCCCCCCACCTCACGGCTTCTGATCCCAGATAAATGGCGGTTGCCGGGAAGCCCGCCGCGCTGGCTGAGCGCGGGCGGCTCCGCATAGCCGTTATAAAGTTGGCCTGTCACGATAGGCTTGTCAGGATCACCGTCAAGAAACGTCACCATGACTTCGGTGCCGATGCGCGGCACACCCAGCGTGCCGCATTGCTGCATGCTGCCTGGACCATTTCCGGCCCAGTTGGTGGCAACCCGCACATAGGCCGACTGGGCTGCCTCCTTGTCAGTTCCGTAGCCGAATTCGCGGGAGCGATCGAGGCGGCGCGCACCGGGAAAATCGAGCAGTACGCGGCCCATGCTATCGCAATGGACTTCATCGCCTGGTGGGCCGATGACGATGGCGCTTTGCGGCGGCGGGTGAGGTACGTCGCTGTGCGCGTCGAACTCTGGCACGATGGGCACGCCCCGCCGCACGGCTGTGATCCGTGCATGACAACGTATTCCCCCCATTTCGCCTTGGTCGGACAAAAGCGTCGTGTGATTGCGCTCCTGTTGCCATGCGCCGCAGCGCGCAAACAGGCGCTCAACTTTTAAAGCCAGCGCAGCGGGCAGATTGTTGCGGACGTCGATGGAAAACGCGGTAATGACAAAATCACGCTCGGCTGCGGAATGCCTGTCGATTTCGGGATGCCCCGTCAACGTGAAATACTCGCCAGTGCAAAACGTCCGCACGGTGCAGTCGGCAATAAAGCATTTCGACTCGAACTCCTTGCGGTCCATGCGCAGCTCTCCCAGCCGGCACAAATCGTCTCGATCATTGCCAATATGCGGAGTCGCTGTCTGGCAGTCTTCAAGGCTGAATGCCAGTGCATCCCCGGCGGCGCCCTGCTTCATACGGCCGGCGACGTCGGACACCATCGCATGGCGTGCCATGGGCTGCTTGTAATCCCAGCTGAACCGTTCCACGCGGCCTGGCTGAAGCTTGCGTACCGATCCCCAAGACACCACAGTGTCATGCCCTTCGGACGCACCGCCCAGGTGATAGCGCACGGTTCCGGAGGCATTTCGCTGGAGCTGATTGATATGGTTGAACAGCACCAGAGTGTGCTGGGGTGGCCGATCGTTACCGCCTGCGCCTGCGGTCGCTTCGGCCCGGAAAAACCAGCTGATACCTCGACGCTTCAGCAGGCGACGGACGAAGGCGGCGTCCGACTCGTTGTACTGCATGGTAAATTCGCGCGACGGATACTCCCGCGCGTGAAATCCGTTGCCATATTCAAGACTCAGAGCGCAGGCAAATACACTATTTGCGGCGCGCCATTCGCTAATAATCTGGTCGACGATCTGCGCTTCATTCATGTCACGGAAGATGCGCGTCCGAACCCGCATTTCAGCGATTGCCATCGCATCCCGGATGCGCAGCTTATACGTCGCCAGTCCGCCGTCGCTATCGCCCGCCGCTGCCTCTGTGACAATCCCGCATATGCTGCGAAGCTGGCCCTGATCGGTAACCAGGTCAATCGCGACAGGTAAGCCAAGGAAGTTTTTCAGCTGTACCTCAACATTGGCTGAAACACACCAGATGTCGTAATCGACGCCGCCGCAGATTGATTCGCCGCCCACAACCTTTTGTGGAAGCAGGACGCCGGTCAGGTCTTGTTCAAACTTCGCCAGGCGCATGCGCATCGGACGATTGCGTCCATCCAGACGGCCTGAGCGGTCGAGCCAGGCCCTGAGTTCGTCACTGCCATTCATACGAATTCCCCCATATCATGGTTTCCACCAGGAAAATTCAAGTATGGGGAGAGTGCTTCGACGTAAAATTGAGCTGGAGCAAGCCAGCAGTGTTTGCCACCCAGCCGCACAACGCAAAAGGGGCAACGATCTCTCGTTGCCCCTTTTGGGTAATTCTGGCTCCCCGACCTGGACTCGAACCAGGGACCTGCGGATTAACAGTCCGTCATTCCATTGGGGTGCTAAGACTGGAATTATAAGGCTTTCAAAAGATCTGGTGGGTAATATTTTCGAAAAATCTCGTCTCGTTATGCCCGGGAAAACCTACCTCTACCACCGAATATTCCCCAACTCGGAGCATTTCGGCCTGCACGCTTCCTCAAGCTACAGTTGATTTTCAGCAATGATTTGCTGGGTAGCGATTGACTTGGTCAGATACGATAAGCCTGGATGCCCCGGTCCCCACTGGTCTCCGGCCATGTGCCCGCTCATGATGAAGCGCGCCGCGATAATTGGACGCGTTTTGTGAGATAAAGAACATCCGGAAATTGTTTCATGGATTGAAAGTGAATTGCAGGGAGACGGCTTGTGAAGCCTCTTGCGGTTCAGCCGGCCGGAAGGTGCACCGCCACACGTCCGGTCGCCATCTTCTCTCTTACTTGGTGCTGCCTTCATCCAGCTCGATGTTCCTGGCGCAGTGGCCAGGATCGAACCAATCCAACATTCGACACAAAACGCAGCCCCAGTTGCGGCCCTTCTGGGCCGCCTTGCCGGCGCTGGAGCTGATGGTTTCATCCTCGCTGCCCGACCGCCCGACCAAGGCCGCGTTAAGGGCCTGATCGTTGGCCACGGTCACGGGCCATGCCCGGTCATTGCCCAGGAGAGCGGCGACCAGGGCGATCAGGTTGGCGGCCAAGGTCATCAGGAGCGAACAACCCCAGAGGCCGAGGCGGGCAAAGTAACGCTTCATTGCACCTGCCCAGTCAAAATCTGCATACGCCGATTGGCGGTGATCAGCGCCTTCGATTCCAAGTAGAACAGTGCGTTCTGGGTGGATTGAAGGCCAAGGTTGACGTGGGACAGTCGCGGGTCTTCGACGATCTCGAAGAAGTCGTTGACTACCGGATCGGTGGCACGCGCTACCTTGATGGCAACGCGCTCCTGGGCGCTGAAGAGCAGCTTGAACTCGACGGGACTAACCTTCGGGGCTGGTGCCATAACGCTCAATACCTTCTCAGGGTCGACAAAAATTACACTGTCGACCTGCCAGCCATACTGCGCATGAACATAGGCAATCGGGGTTTCGGACTCTGCAACGATATCGCTGCCGTTAATCAGTTTGTACATGGAGCTTCCCTTATTTAATGGCGAGCAAATAGGCCGTTTTTCCGGCAATGATTCCCCGTGTCCCAGGCACGGCAGACGTTGTCGCGTCGAAGTTTCCAAGGTTCATTTCAGTAGCCGGCAACGAGAAAACACCGGCCGTGCCGATGGTTACGTCTTGGCCAGTGGTCGCGGCCGACTGCACTACTCCGACAATCGATGACCGCTGTGTGAGGTAGGAGGCGAGTTGGAAAATTGCGCCGACCGACTGCGTGTAGAAGAAGTACATGATGCTGCCGGCAGGGTCGTTCACGAAGGTTCCCGTGGTGTAGCCGTCGCCATTGTTGTAACGAATGGCGGCGCTGGTGCCCACCAAAACGCCCCCAGCAGAATAGGTGTGGATGATTGCATCCGTTCCCGTTAGATCGGTCTCCCAGTAGCCGACCACAAAGTTGACGCCGTTGAACACCACGATAGAGGCAACGTAATTTGTAAGACGGGCAGCGGCCACCGAAAAATAGGTCTTGAGGTAGCCTGCCGAGGAGTACAGCGACACACGGCTGTTTGTGAGGACAATCAAATCGCCGCCCGTTGCCCCCAAGGTGCCGGAGTAGTCGGTCGTGTCGGCGTCCACCAATATGTCAGCTCTGACCACGGCAAGCGCTGACGAGTACAGCGTCACATACGCACCCGCGGCGGCTGTGCTGGTTGTATACATCACGGCGATGTTTCCATTTTGCAGTTCCAAGACCTTGCACCGCTTCCGCATGGCGATGTTGCCGAGGCTCGCGTGACTGATCGTCTTGGCCGTGACGGTTTTGGTTGCGCCGACCTGCACTCCGGTTGCATCGTATTTTCTAAGGTAAAGCCCGTCCTGCCCGTTTCCCATATAACAGAAAAGGAAGCCGCCACCGGACAAAGGAACGGTTACTCCTGTGCTGTTGTTTGTGGACAGCAATA
Source organism: uncultured Oxalobacteraceae bacterium (assembly GCA_965650445.1). Classification (GTDB taxonomy): domain Bacteria; phylum Pseudomonadota; class Gammaproteobacteria; order Burkholderiales; family Burkholderiaceae_D; genus Telluria_A. Next base: position 7,532 of record CBFGOU010000006.1, read on the forward strand.
CGAAACTGATAGCCGCGCCGACTTGAACGCCAGCAGGGGTGAATCGGTAGCCATAGACCTGATTCACTGCATCGCATAGGGAAAACAGGATATTCCCATCCGCAAGCACGACAGCTCCACCGTAACGAGACAACTGCGTGCCTGCAGGGAAAGCCGCGACTTGAGTGGGGGCCGTGATCTGCGTTCCATCGTTGCCATACACGGCGAAGCGTACATACCCGGCAATGTCCCAAACCACCGCAAAAGCATCGGCACTGAGCTTCAGAATTTGAATGTCCGTGTTTACCGCTGTCGCCTCGCACACTGTGGGCGTGGCGATGGGTTTCCCATTTACAGGCTCGCAAATGACAAATCCGGGGTGATTCGAGCTATTGACGGAAGCACAGGCAAGATTCCCGTTGCCCAGTAGCGCCATCTTGTCGCTCCACATATAGCTTTTGTTCGACTGGGAGCTTTGTACGGTTCCAAAAGGGATGCTGGCGACCGGGCCAGCGGTATTGTTGTTCTCGCGGGCGATGGGAAAGTTCGGAATACGCTTCCGTACAACACCGCCTTCAGTGAGCACGCCGATATTGCCAATCGAGAGCGACTCCGCCGCAACGAATGAACCGCTGGCCACCGCACCAAACCCGTTAGAGCTGCCTGTTGAGGCTGCTCCGCTCACACCAGAAATCGAACGCGCCATTATGCGGCCTCCTCAAAACCGTGAACTCGCGCCGTCACGTTGAGCGTATCGGCACGAAGAATGACACGCTCCCCGGCACCGACCACCAGACCGGAGCGCTCCAGCACACCGTTGGGTGGCAACGCCGTGTCGTACTCGAGGTAATCGCCGTTTGTGGCGCCGGCATTGGTGCCAATCGCGATGCGCACCTTGGCAGCTGCCGTTGCGTCACGGTTGACGAGATTGATGCTCACCGTGCGAGTCTTCCCGGCAGCCACAGCGCCGGTGTCCTGATCGTTGTTGACTGGCAGGCTGCCAGACCAGAATTTTCCTGATGCCATTGGTATCTCCTATCAAAATCCTGCATGGAAGTAGCGCAGCGCCCGGCCAGCAAGCATCTGGGCCTCTACTTCGGGTTGGGTCATGTATTGCTGGTGTGGGTCGGAGGCCGCCTCGTGGGCTGCGACTGCGGCGACGGCCACTGCCACACCTTCCGCTGGGGTGAGGTGCTGCGGGAGCTGGGAAGGCGGCACCAGGCCGTCGCCGCCCAGCGTAGCGATGCCGTTGACCGCGCCTTTCTGGCTTGTCTTGATGTATTGGGCGTGCGGGTCCGCTGCGGCGGTATGCGCCGTCATCACGGCCGCCACGCCGGTCGGCGTCACGGCGCGGGCGGTATCGGTGCCGGCGGTCGCCTCGGCCGTGGTCGCCAGTTCAACGATACCGGCCTGGCTGACGGTGGCGGCCACGCTGTAACGACCATCTGCCTCCGCCTGCGTCATGTATTGAGGGTGTGGGTCCAGTTTGGCTTCGTGCGTCGCGACAGCGTTCGCAATGGACTGGTTGGTAGCCAGGGCTACGGAGGGATCAACGGTGAGATGAACCACAGAGGCATTCCCGACTTGCACAATCATGCGTACTACCAGGTCGCGGCCGCTTCCCTCGGCCAGCAGCGGTTTGTACGTGTCGGGGAAATTGCCTGCCGCTAAAAGCTTGTCGCCTACTCCGCTGCCGCCGACCAGCCCGATCTCTCGAACCGTCCAGCCGCCCACCGCCGTAGGAACGACGGCTTCGACCACCAGCCAGTTGGGATTATTGACATCGGCTGTCACGCTGCTGATCGGCACGCGGTGCACCTGGTGAACCAGGGCTGTCATCGACTCCAGCGGTGTGATGGGAGCGCCATTGCCGTCGCCCAAGACCAAATGGGTAAATGGCACAGTGGTGCCGCCGGCCTGGGCGTTGATGAATTCGGCCGCGCCGGTGGCGGTCAGGAGTGTGTAGTAGCTCATGGTGTCCTTGGAAATATGGTGGTGGTGCCCCAGTCCTGGCTACCGATGCCAGCGCTGGTTCGCATGGATGGGGCGGTAATGTCGGTGAGTTGGTACGGCAGCACCGTCACGATGTCGCCGGCGAAGGTCACGCAAGCGGCATTGAAGACGCCACGGCTGGCCACCGACACAATCAGGCGGCGCAAGTGAGAGCGTGCCGGTTTATAGGCATCGATCATTTGCGTGATTTGCGGATAAATCGCTTCGCTCAGTGCGTGATCGACCACGCTGATGTCAACATCGAACTCGGCCCAGTGCGCGCCTGGCGGGTGTTCGATCAGTGTCAGATGCTCGATCCCGATTTTGAGTAGCGCCTGTTTGATCGCCCAGGGCGTGCCCTTGTAACGGTGCAGCTCGATGGCGGACTTGATGAGCGCGCGACGCGCTTCGTCGCCGGCGGTGAAATCCCAGCCCTCCCAGCCCCTGTTATGGAACTGCTCGCCCAAATACGGGAGCGCGCTGGGTTCGGCGAGGTCCACCAGGTAGACCAGGATTCGCGACAGATCAAGTCCGGCAAGGCGTTCGGAGAGCTGGGCCAGAGGACCGAAGCGCGGGTCCAGCGCCAGGACGGAAGGAACGGCATCAGCCATCGCTGCCTCCGAGCAGTTGCAGATCGATCATCGTGCAGTGCGCCCAGCCGGACTCGCCCACTTCCAGCGTAACAAGCGGCGACAGAAGATCAAGCCGATATACGCCCGGCACAGACAGCGCGGCCACAATCTGGCTGGGCACGATGTCACGCCCCAGGGCGGCGGCCTGAACTGCGGCAAACGTGGCCGCCCGCGCCTTGGCTTCCTCCAGGACGGTGTTGGCGTCATAAGTGCGATACACCGTCAATCGCGCGGACAATGCATATGCGACTTCGACGGGTGGCAACACCGCGACTATGTCGGAGAGCGGTCTTACCCTTTCATTTGAGCAGACCGCCGCGACGGCGTCCAGGATGACGGCGCTCGGCAAGCCTTCGCTCGTCAGCGGATGCAGCCGCACCTCGCCTGGCGCAGGCGACAGCACGGCCACGTCCACGATGTCCTGGTGCGCGCTCATGGCATGGTGGCGATAGGCGAGCCGGCTGCCCGCCACGCTGAAGCCTTCGGGAGCGAGCTTGATCCGCTCGCGCAAGCGGTCATCGCTCTCTTCGTCGGCCCCCGCGACTGTAACGGACAGGTTGGCCACGCTATCCACCTCGACGTCCAGCTCGTCAACCATGGCGTTCACCTGCCCGGCAAGATAGCCATTGCCGGTGACGCCAGCTTCGACCGCGACCATGGCGATATCGACCGCCACACTGTTGGCCGTGACCAAGGTATCGGTCATCGACTGGAACTGAATGCCGCTCGCGGTTTCGGTACGGGTGCCGGCCGGGATGGCCAGCATGGTGGCCAGGGGCGAGGCAAAAGTGAGGCGTACCGTTGCGCGGGCGTACTGCGCCCCCAGGCGGTACACGCCAACCAGTTCGCCCAGGTAGTCCAGCATTGGCGCGCGGGAAAACGCGACCAGGTTCTGGCGGGCGGTGTCGTTGATTGCCGTGCGGACCAATGTTTCGCGGTAGGCGATCAAGTCGATCAGCAGGCGTTCCACTTGGCCCGGATACAACGTCTTCCCCGTCATCGCCTCGTAGACCGAAATCAACTCCTGGGTAATGACCTGGCTGTCGTCGGCGACGAACTGGGGCAGCACGCTCATAACAGCACCTCGGTGCTGGCCACGAATCCATCGGCCAGGCGCCAGACGACCCTGGCCGTTGCGTGCGCCTGGCCGGCCAGATAGAAATCAACGCGCTCGACGGTGATGCGCGGCTCGCCCATGGTCGGATGCCGCAGCGCTTCGATGCACTCGCGCACGACATGAGGCCGGGCGCGGTTGATGGGGCTATCCAGGTAGGTATGGAGGTTGGAACCGAATTCAGGGCGCAGCGGGTCGCTGCCCTTGGGCGTGCGCAGGATGACGTGAATCGCCTGATGAACGTCGTCGAGGTTTTCGACAACGCCTTCGCCGCCAAGCGCGGGCTGCCAGTGCAGGGATTGGATGTCGGTGAGCTGAGTCATGGCGCCATGGTGACGCCATGCTCAGCCTGAGGCTATTAATGAGCTTTAAGGCTCAATGGGTATGGTGATTCGAGTTGCCTCCGCCATCCATCACGGTGCCGCTGGCATTGACGTTGCCGGCAATCTGCACGTCACCCTGGATCGCCGCCGCACCACCGGAGCCGCTCATGCCGCCCTGGTAGGTCAATTTACCCTTGATCAGCGCATTGCCTGTGATTTCGGTATCGGGAGCGTCCACCGTGACCTTGCCGCCGGCCTTGAGCAGAACGGACGTGCTGGCCTCAACGATCACCTTTTCCACCCCCTTGACAGTCAGCGTGTGGGTCGCGCGGTCGTACTCCAGTTCGGCGCCATCCTTGAACCGAATGCCGAACTTGTCCTTGTCGCTCACCGGCGGCGTGTCCTCATCGGAAAAAATCGCGCCGACGATCACGCCGTCCTCGCCTTGTGCATCGAGCAGCACCGCCACATGCTCGCCGGGATCGTAGGTCCAGTAGCATTGGTCGTCCAGGGTCTTGGGATAAGCAATCGGCAACCACATCGTCCGCATATTGTCGGTGTCGGGCAGGCGCACCCGCGCAAAGCCGGGCCGGCTGGCGCTGACCGTGCCGAATTTCAGTGTGACGCCGCCCTCGCGGAATGCTTCCATCATTTTTTCGTCCTCGCGATTGGTGTGCTGCCGACCACCTGCATTTTCCCGTCCTTCAGGCCATACACCGCCAGCCCCTTGGGTTTGACCTGGCTAACAGTGCCCTTGAGCGGCGGTGCAGTGCGCTTCAATTCCAGCGTGGTCGTGTAACCCGCACCGCGGCTGATGCCGTGGGTCGCGCGCTCGACGTTATAGACGCCGGAGAGCATGCCGAAATCAAACAGCTCGATATTGATGCCGGCGGCCAGTCCGGGATCGCCCGCCATGCTGATCTCCGCGCCGGTGCGTTCGAGCAGGCGGCGATCCAGTTCGGCCCGCGCCTGCGCCTCGGCCACGGCCTGGTTCGGCGCACGGCGCACCACCTTGACCGTGTCGGCGCTCGATCTTTTCCCCGTGCCACTGGTGCTGGTGCCTACCACTGTGGTTTGGCCTTCCTTGATGCCGTACGTGACCAGCTTCTTGGTCTTGATATTGTGGTGAGTCACATCGACGCCGGCCGGTACATCCGATACCTTGTCCCGAACACTCCAGCGCGACAGGTCGCGCGGACTATAGCGCCGGATTGCCTTCTGCACGAGCAAGTCGGATGTCTTCCAGAACACCAGTCGCGTATTATTCTCGGTCACTTTGAAGGCATAGCCGTACTGGCCTGCAATGCGCCGCAGGAAGGCAAGATCGCTCTCTTGGTACTGGGTGGCGCGGTCGATCTGCAGGGCCTCGATCTTGCCGATGAGCGTCATTTTGTTGCGCTTGGCAATGCGCTGGGCGATGGCCGTCAATGTGGTGTTTTCATAGGAGCGTCCCTTGTTGGTGCGAATCGCCTTTTGCACGCCGGCCGCCAGTCCCTTGAGACGCACCGTCGTCGGCGGACCACCGTATTCCAATTCATCCAGGTCAAAACTGCCGGCAGATACCAGAGGCTGGTTTTGAAAGCCGAACTTAAAGGCCAGCGTTGCCCCTTTTTCGGGATACCAGGCATTGAGCCAGCGTTCGTCCGCATCCTCCAGTTCGATGTCCAGGCTGTCGGCTTCGCCGGTCAGGTGGTCATGGTAGGTGGCGGATATCACGTAGGGCGCGATGTCCTGGGTGATGGCACGGCCGTTGTAGCTCAACTCGAAGGCTGGCACAGGAACCAGGTTCAGCGTTTCCATGGCGGTAGCTCGTTCTGGATAAGGGATTCGTCCGCCTCGATCACCGGGATCAGCAAGGACAAGCCGCTGGGCAGTGTCTCGTGGATGGGCGCGTGCGGGTTGGCTTCGATCAGCATAGGGACCTTGCGGACATTCCGGTAATAACGCCAGGCCAGCATGTCCCAGCGCTCGCCCTCGGTGGTGATGTGGTTCAGGTACATGCTTACCCCATCCTGCTGACGGCCTGGGCCGTCAACCTGGCCATGGGCAAAGCGCTGGCCTGCAGCTCGCCGCCGATGCTATTGGCCGCGTGGGCGGCCGAGACCACTTTGGACAAAAGGTCGGCCGACGTGGCGCCAGCCAGGTTGTTGCCCAGGCTGGCGATATTGCCCCGTACCCGCGTGACGCTCTGCGTCACGGCCGCCGCATCGCCGGCATATCCCCGCGTTGCCCGCATCCGGTCCATCTGCTCCGCAGCGTTCCCCAGTTTGGGCAGCGCAACGTTAGCGCCGTTCAAAATACCAGGAAGTCGCGCCAGCGCGGCGGCGGGATTCCCGCTGGCCAGGTTCTGAACCGTTTTCACGGCCGCCATCACTTGGCTGGCCGTAGCCAGAGCGCCCTTGGCCGCCGTGACAGCCCTGGCCAGCCCGCCGGCGCCATGCGCTGCCATGCCCGACGCCGGCAGCGCCTTGACCATTCCGCCCTTGGCAGGCATCACCGTGCCGCTTCCGGCCGGGCGAACCGCAGGCGCCGCAGGTTGCGCAGGGTCGCCGGTGAACTCGCGCAAGGTCATTTGCGCATCCAGCGTCAACAGCGTGCCGGCCGTATCGGTATGGCGCCCGGTGGCCGTAATGTTGGTTATCACGAAGCGGCCCTTATAGTCGCCATTGCCCAGTACCAGGGACAACGCTTCGTGGCTGGCCAGTGCATTGCGCAGACGCACCAGCTCCGCTTCGGGATCGCAGTAGGTGACATGGAATACCAGATCGATCTTGATTTCGTCCAGCTTGTCGCCGACGTGCTGCAGCCGCGGCTTGCGGCCGATCAGCGCATGCTCTGCGTAGTCGGCGCCGAACTGCGTCTCCAGGCCGTCGAAATAAGTGATGAGGTCGAATTCGACCTTACCCAGGATGGCGTACATCAGTTGCTCCTTCCATAGCTGGTGCGGCCCTTTTCATGTTGATAGCGCTTCATCATTCGCTCGAAATCAGCGTAGGACAGCTGCATGGCCTTCGTGACCTCTTCGCGCATGGCGGCGGGCTCGCCGCCATGGACCGTGATCTGCGGCGAGAAGTGGACGACCATGGAACTGGGCGTTCCCGTCACTGCGGTCGGCAGTGCGCCTCGCGCTTCGTTAAGCCGCCGTGCCAGGTCTGCCTGCGTCGTACCCGCTTCCGCCGGTTGAAATTCTCGCCGGGCCGTTTGTAGCGTCAATGGCAGCACTGGTGCGATACCGGCCGTGATCGGCGTCGGCAGCGCCAACGCTTGCGGCGCCGATAGGACCGGCTTGCCCCACGCGACGGTGGTGGCCAGCGCCATGCCGGCGACGGCCTGGCTGGCCAGCGTGGCGGAGCGGCCGATGCCGAGGGCCGCGCCCTGGGCGATGTTGTCGCCATAGCCGAGGAACACACGGGATGGCGAATGGATGCCCAAGGTGCTACTGAACCAGTCTTTGATGCTTGAGCCGAAGCCGACGATGGTGTCCTTGGCCGCGCCGAGCTTGGCCGTGATGCCGTTGACCAGTCCGCCGATCAGCATGCCCCCAAAGTCGGTGAAGCTCTTCGGCAGCTCGATGCCGAACCATTTCATGACACCCGCGAATGCCTTGTAAAACAAACCGACAGGCGACCAGTTGACGATCAACCGCAACATGCCGCCGATACCGCCGGAGAATACCGCTTTGATGTCGCTCCACATTCCCGCAAACCAGGGTTTGAGCGTGCCCCAGTTCCGGTAGATGAGGTAGGCCCCACCGGCAATCGCCGTGATGGCCAGTCCGATGGGATTCATCAGCATGGCGCGGCCCAGCCACAGAAAGGCTTGGCCGGCCATCCGCAGCCCGGATATCACCGGCGCAAAACGTCCGGCCTGCCACATTCCTCGCAGAATTGTCCATTTCCCGGCAACCGTTTGGATGCCCGTTTTGAACGCATTGAACGGCGAAAGCGCCAGGTTGATGCCGTACTTCAGCCCGATAAACGCCAGCTTGCCAGCCAGCAGCCCGCCAACCAGGCCAACCATACCCCTGATGACGCCAGGATGTTCCTTGGTCCAAGCGCCGAACGCCTGGATGCCGGGGCGGACTGTTTTCATCAGGTCGTTCAATGAAGGCAGCAGCGCATCGCCGACGGTGATGCCGATATCCATCAGGCCGATCTTGAATTGCCGGAACTGCTCCGACGCGCCTTCCATGCGCCGCTTGAAGTCCGCGTCGAGCAGGCCCTTGTCGCCGGCGGCCACCGAGCCGTCCTTGATGTCCTTCATTTCGCCCTGGTTCGCAATAGCCGGCCGAATAAACGACATTGCCTGCATGTCCTGGAACAGGTCGCCCAGCTTGTACGCTTCGGACAAGCGCTGCAGCGCCGCTTCACGTTCCTTGTCATCCTTAACGGCCATGGCTTTCTGGAATTGCCCGGCAGCTTCCGGCCCCTTTTTGGTCATGTACTGGGTAATAAGGTTGAGCATGGCCTGCACCGGCGTCATGCCCTCGGCCCGCAGGTTCAGCATGCTTCTTTTGAGGTCGATTCCAGCCTTCTCAAAATCTTTGAGCGTATCCGGCGCCGTAATTTTCTGAATAAAGTTTTTGAAATTGTTAGCAGCCTCATCATTGGACCCGGCGCCTTTGCGCGCGATCTGGAGTGCCGCGCCGATCTCGGCCACCGCCTCCTTGCCAGTCACGCCCAAGGCTTGGAACGATGGTGAAAGAGCCGGTAGCCATTTGGCCATGTCCTTGATCTCGAACTGGCCACGCTTGCCCGCATACGCCAGCATGTTTAGCGCGCCTTCAAATCCGTCTTCCCCGACTTTGAGATTGTCCTTCAGCGCGATTGCCACGCTGCCGAGGTCGTCCATGCTGGCGCGGGTGGCCGTGGCCGCCTTGGACATAATGGGAGCGTATTTCTCAAGGGACTTGGCGTCCTGGATACCGCCCGCCACCAGCACGCTGGCGCCGCGAGCGGCCTCGGATTGAGTCTGGTTCCATCTCAGCGCGGACTCGCGCAACGAGGCGCCCAGGCGAGCCTCCTCGGCAGGACTGAATTCGCCGGTAATGGCGATATCCTTGATTTGATCCTGGTAGCCGGCCGCCAGGCGCACCGATTGCATGACCGGCGCTCCCAGCGCCAAGGCCGTGCCGGCGGTTTCCATCGCTTGGCCGCGCAGCTCACCGCGTTGCGACCTGAGCGCCTGGCCGCGCGCCATGCTGGCGGTTAAGCGCTCTTGCCTGATTCGCAACTGCTCCATGGTCTGGCCGAGGCGCTCGTATTGGCGGTGCAGTTCGCCGACGTTACGGGTTGGATGGGACATGGCTCGCGCCATGATCTCGCCCAGGCGGGCATGCCTGGCGCGCAGGTCGTCGGCGGCCTGGCCCAAGCGCAGGGATGTGCCACGCGCGGAGTCGAACGCCGCCCGAAAGGTGCCGGACAGTGCGGCGCCGATGCGGACGCTGACAAGAAGGTCTCGGCTCATGGGAAGTTCCCTATCGAAGGTGGGGATGTAGCGGGATTAGCGCCCGCCGAATGCCTGCATCATTGCGTTGCGGCGCTTGGCTTCACGTTCGGCGGCCTCGATCCAGAACCAGTAATCGTCCATGTCGAGGCCGTCGATCTCAGACGGCTGCAGCCGCAGGATGGTCAGCAGGGCCTCGTCCAGCGGCCGCAGCGCCGTCTCGTCCATCCACCATTTGACGAAAAGTTTCCGCCATCACCTTCGAGTCGGCCAGGTCGATCAGGTCGATATCTTCCAGTACCAGGCCCGTGAGTCTGGCGAACATGAAGTCCTCTTGCTCGCCGTCATCCTTGCTGTGCCTGGCGGCGGCCTTCATGTCGCCGCGCGTGGCGCGGCGCAAGGTCAGCTTGTCGATGCGCTGGCCGGCCGCGTTGGTGAAAGGGTATTTGAGAGTGATTTCCATGGTGCGTCCTTCGCGTGGTTGAATGGGGCATACGAGAAGGATTGTGGCGGGAGGCGGGGCAGCAGTCAGTTAAACGGCTTTAACAAATGACAAGGGCCACCGAAGTGGCCCCTGGGGGAATGCGTGGAAGCGGGTCAGCCGCCGATGTTCTTGCGATAGGTTTCCAGCATGTCCTCGCCACCGACACGGAAGATGTTGGCCATGTAGTCCAGCTCCAGCACCTCCTCGCCATCGATGACCTGCTTGATGTAGGTGGCCGAGAAGGAGGCCCCAAATTCGGCGTTGTCATGCTGCTTGAACGTACCCATCGGGTTTTTCTTGAACATGACCGTCAGGTAGGTCACCAGGCTTACTTCCTGCAAGCGGCCTTGGGCGCCGTAGGTTTCAATGCTGGAGCGGCATTGCAACTGTGCCGCTTTCCAGGGATTGGCCATCGTCTTGGCGACATCCTTGTAGAGCGAATTCCACTTGACCTCGCCTTCCAGCTTGTCGAAGCCGGCCGGCAGCTCGATCTTGCCGACCATGCCCAGCGCTTTGTGCTCCTGCATGATGGCCGAGATATCCGGCAGCTTGATCTCCTCCGCCCGGCCGAGCAGCGAATTGCCGTTGATGTAGACGTTGGCGTTAGTGATGCGGTTGATTTCGATCTTGCCCGCCATGATCAGTTACCCCCTTTCAGGATAGCCATGTATTCCGAGGTGATCTCGGTTTCGTAGGTCAGCCGCTCCAGTGGCGGCGGCGGTGTGTACTTGTATCCGATCAGCAGGTGGCCGCCGGCCAGCTCCGTTGCCGGGTTGCGGGCTGGGTCGTAAAAAGCCTTGAAGCCCAGCAGCGCGCCGTCGCCGATCAGCTTGCGGCCGTAGCCGTTCACCGATTCGACCAGGGAGTCAATTAGCGCCTGGTTGATGGGCATGTCCATGTACTGCTGGCTGAAATAGCGGATGGACTCGTTGATGACATCGCCCACACGGCGCACGTTCTCGAAGTTGCGCATGTGGCTGACGGTCGGCCATGCGGCGGTGCGGTTGCCCCACAGGCGGAAGCCGCTGCCGAAGCTGGAGAACACCGTGGTGATGCCGACCTCGTTGAGCAGGTTCACCTCGGACTGGGCGTCGTCGATCCGCGCCGACAGCATGCGCTCCACGCCGATCACGCCGTCCAGTTCCTGATTTGAGCTGGACCACCAGAAGCCCTTGTCCAGATCGACCCTGGCGCGCAGGCCGGCGGCGCGCGCCGACAGCGGCTCCAGCCGCTCCACGTTGAGCACCGGGTCGTACACCTTCACATGCGGATAGCACAGGCGCACGCGGTCGCTGGACGTGTTGAAATTGATGGCGCCGGCCGGGCCGCGTCCGGCCAGCGCCTGGGCGAAGGTGGTGCCGATGGGGGCGTCGATGTAGGTCACGGCGTCCAGTTGATCGCTCATCGCGATCAGCTCCGTCGCCACCGAGTTCTGGGTGCAGAATGCCGGCGAGATCAGGATTTTGGCAAAGAAGCCGAACAGGTTGTATGTGTCCTTGAGCGCCTGCAGGCCGGTGCGCTCGCCAGCCGCGTTGACCGCGCCGATGATATCGGCCGCCGTGACCTTGGTTGGGTCGGCATAGTCATAGGTCGCCTTGGCGGACACGCCGTTGGCAATAGCGCCGGACTTCAGGCGGACCAGGACGCCCTTGATCGGGTCCAGGGTGTAATCGGTGTCTCTTACGTAAGTGACGTTGCCATCGACGCTCTTGAGCACCAGGTTGGCCACCGCGCCGTGCGCCAGGGATGCGCGCAGGGTGACCGGGTCGAACACTACCGGCTCATTGGGCATGGCGGTCTTGTGTATGGATGGGTCCAGCACGTTGACCACAATCACCGTCCCGGCGCCATGGTCGTAGATCGCGTCCAGCGCCTGGGGAATGGTGAAGCCGGCCAGTTGCGGGCCGAACTGCGCCGCGTCCTTCTCGGACAGCGACAGGATGGTGCCGTTCACGGGGCCGGTCGGCGCGGTGCCGATCAGGCCGATGACGGCCGACTTCACCGTGCGAACCGGTCGCGGGCCGCGTTCGACTTCGATGGTTTCCACGCCGTGCAAATAGTTTGCGCTCATCGCCTATTCCTCCGATTCAAAATGAGTAATGCCCTGCGCCGTAATGCGGCAGTGGATAAATTGCCTGCTGACCAGGCCGGCTTCGTTCAAATAGTCGAGGGCAAATTCGCATTCTTCCGGGGCGTGACCGAGCGTATGGGTCAAATCGCGGTAGTAGCCGTTTTTTTTCTCGCGCCGCAGGACGTACAGAGTCCCCAGGATGGCGCGGCGAATGACTTGTTGCCGAACGATGAAAGCACGATCAGACATTCGCCTCTCCTTTGCCCTTGGCCTGCTTGATCGGAGCGAGGGCGAGCGGCACCAGGTGAGCCAGGGCCAGCAGCGTCCTGGTGTATTCATGCTCTTCCGGCAGGTCTACTTCCTTGCCGGTGTGCAGCATGACTTCGCGCGCGTGTTCGCCGTCCCGCAGCGTCACGCCGCTGGGCGGTCCCTTGTACAGAAATTTCATGTGTTTTCCTCGTAGGTAACGTTGGTAAGAAGGGGGCCGCTGTCGGGGTCGGCATCCTCGACCTGCATGGCATCGGCGGCGAAATCAACCGCGTACTGCCACAGGCCGGCAGTTTCGCCCAGGAATTTCTCGGACAAGGCGCGCACCTTGCGGCAGTCCGGCGGGCGGAAGCCCACCATTGCCTGGCGCACCAGGTCAAGCACATCGACCGCGCCGCCCCGGCCGTTGAGCTGGCGCAGGATCACGGTCACCGACAATTTCACCAAGCGCGGTTGCATCACATGGGTGAGGTCGGCCGTGTCCCCGAAGTCGCTGCCGGCGTAGGTCACCAGTAGCGCGCCCCTGGGATGGTTGAGCCGGTAGGCGGTCGGCTGCTCGGGAAAGTATTCGACGGCCAGGCCGGGCAGCGTCGCCCGCAGACGCGCTACCGTGGCGTCGATCATTTCCAGGGTGGTAGCCATCAGTAACGGCCCAGAAAATCGGAGTCGAAGCGGCGCCGGCGGGCACGCACCTTCACCTCGCCCGGCTCCGGCGCCGCTTCCCCGGTGGGCATGCCCAGGGTCAGCTTGCCGTCGCGGATCGATTCCAGCATGCTCAGCGCGGCCTTGTAGGTACGCGTGACGGCGTCCGGCAGATCGCTGCCTTCCGGCCGTCTGGCGTACAGCCAATGCCGCGCCAGGTTGACCGTCACATCCTTGACAACGGATGGAACCTGCGCCAGCGGCAAGGTGTAGCGCCCACGCAAATGGGCATCCACCAGCTCCTCGGCCTGGCGCACGGCTTCCTCCACCACGGCAAGGTTGACATCGGTGGCCGCCGTGTCGTCGCTGGACAGCCAGATCAACGTCTGTGCCGGCACGGTGAGCTGAAGGTCGCCCAGGGAGCAGTAACGCACTTTAAATGCCCCGGACGATGCGAATCAGGTCGCCCGCGCCCGTTGCGGCGTCCCAGGCGATGCCATTGGCCGCGCCGGCCGCCTTGGTGATGGCGCGGCCGGTGGCATCCGACTGGACATCGGCGCCGGCCGCAATCGCTGCGCCGGCTTCGACCAGGATCACGCCCAGGAGGTTGGCCGGCGCCATGTTGTTCGCATCGGTGTCCGCCTCCACCACGCCCAGCGCCTTGGCGCCGGCGGCGCACACATTCCCGTCGAAGCCGACGAAACGCTGGCGGGTCAGGTTGGCGGCGGCGAGAACCGAGGCCACCAGGATTACTTGCTGTGCTTTCATTGCTTGGCTCCTTCGCCTTGGCCGCTGTCCTGGCCGTCACTGCCGGACTTTCCAGCCCTGGCCTGCTTGGCGGGTGCGGCCTCCGGTTGCGCCTGCGACACCACCGGTTCCAGCCAGCGGCGCTTGGCGGAAGCTTCCTGGTCGCCCAGCTCAATCAGGCTACCCTCCGGGTAGCGCTGGCCATCGTGGTGCAGATCGATGCCGCGTACTTGATAGGTCTTCATGCTGATGGTGTCCTTATTGGTTCGTGTCGGCGATCAGGTAGCCGGCGTCGGCGCCCACGACCACGACCTTGTAGTTGTCGGTATGGCGGACGTACATGACCTTGCTGCCTTCGCCGTCGTACTTGTCGGTTTCCGGCATGCCCTTCTTGCGCAGGGTGTAGCCGAAGGACGGCACATCGTGGTCGTTCGACTGGCCAGCGCCGGGCTTCGCCACGTAGGCCAGCACGACGTTGTCGCTCCAGATATCGCCGGTGGCGCCCAGTCCGTTGCTGGCCAGGGCTTCGCCGATGAAGATGTTTTCGATACCCCACAACGCTTTGAGATGTTCGACAGTAATCAGCTTGCGCTCGGTGGCCCCCAGGGCCGCGCCCAGTTTGGGGTGGAACTTCAGCGCGGCGTAGGTGGCGGCGCCGATGACGGCCGTGTTGGGGCGCATGCCGGTGCGCTGGCGGATCACTTCCTTGCCGTCTTCCACGTCCTTGATAGGGTCGCCGCCGCCATTGCTCCACTGGCTGGAGCCGGACAACGTCACCTTTCCACCGGACAGGTAAGTGGAGGGAGTCTGCGCCAGACGGGCGCAGGCGAATTCGCACCCCAGGTCAATGGCGTCTTTTACGCGCCGCGCCGCCTTGGCTTCTTCGTTGAACATGGACTCGGCCTGTTCACGGTAGTCCACCGGGTACGCCAGATCGTGTTCGCGCAGTACGACATCCAGGGTATCCGGTTCATCCGCGATCATTACATTGGACTTGGCGCGGATGGCGCGCTCGGTGTCCCACAAGCGGAACGCTTCCTTGCCGAACAGCGGGATGATGCCGGACTCCTTGTCCAGTTCGGCCACCGGGAACAGGTTCGCCCCGATGTACTGCGCGTTGCTATAGCCACGCGCAAGGCTGGTCAGTACCGGATCGACGATCCGGAGTTTTTTCATGCGATCTGCCATGACAGATTCCTTATAGTTGGGAAGTGTTTACAGGAGCCGGCGCACGGCCTGCTCGTAGGGAATGTTTTTTTCGGCGGCCAGGTCGGTGGCGCGCATATGCAGGGCGAGGCGATCCGGGTCCGTCGATTTCTCGGCAAATTCGGCAACGTCGGCGCCGCCGTTCGTGCCCGCCTTGTTTTTGGTCGCGGTTTCGCCGAACTCCACCACTTTCGGCATATCGCCCAGGAAGGACTTGAAGGCGCCCGCCAGCGCTTGCTTGTCGCCGCCTTCGCCGAATTCCACGACGGTCTCGCCGTCGGCGAAGTCCAGGAAGGCGACGACCACGCCCTTGTGCTTTGGCGCCAGCTTGCCGTCGCCCACCAGTTGCTCGGCATAGGCCAAGTGTTCGCCATGGCGTTTCGTGGCCGTCGCGGCCCGCTCCTTGGCCTCCGCCGCTTCCAGCTTCTGTTTCAGCTGGGCGTTCTCGGTTTCCAGCGCTGCTCTCTGTTCAGGGGTCACGTGCTTCTCCTCTTTGGGTGGGGTATTGGCGGGAAGTGCGCCCGCCGGCGCTTGCAATTGGGGATCGGCGAAGGCGGCGCGGGGCGCGTCGTCATCCTGGCGCGCGGCCTCGCGGATCGCTTCGATCTGATAGTCCGGCACAACCAGGTCGGCCGCTTCCTGGCCGAACTTGGCCAGCAGCCATTCACGCATGCGGCGCCACAGCGTGGCGTTGGCCTCCATGCCCCAGTCGCCGAACTCGATCACGCCTTCCTCGGCTTCGGCGAACTCGGCTTGTTTGAGGCCCTTTACGGCCGGCGCCTGTGCGCCCAGGAAACCGACATGGCGCAGGTAGTAGGCGCCCGGCGCTGGATTGTTGGGGGCGTCCGGCATGTAGAAACTGGCGCTGATCTTCTTGTAGCGGCCGGCGGTCACCAGCTCGGCGAAGCTGGCATCGACCTGATGCTGTTCCGCCGACAGGCCGTCAGCGTCGGCTACCAGTTTCTTCACCCAGCCATAGGCCGGGCCGTCGTGCTTGGGGTGGCCGATGACAATGGGCGCCTCGTGCCGGGCTGGATCGTAGGCACGAGCGCATGCCGCCAGGTCGGCTTCGGAGAATTCCAGCGTCACACCGGACATTGCGGTCTGGCGGCCGGGCTTGAAAATGTGGAGGAGTTTGGTGGAGTTCATGCCGCCATGATCGGGCGGCAGGACGGTATGGTCTTTTAATCGACCTTACAATTTCCAGGTAGGTTGCGATGTGCCGGGAGGAAAGAGCGCGGCATGCAACATCTAAAGCCTTTTTAAAGCTTTACAGCACGGCAATCGCGTCAAGTGGCAGCGTTGCGTGTCCGTATGGCCGCAACGCCGCCTGGGGGCTATATGCCGGTGGCGCCCTGCAGGTGCCGCAACACGGTGTCGAGCACTTCCTGGCGAGCCTCCGGCTGCAGCTTGTCGTCGGCCGTCATCGGCAGGTAGGGCCGGGCCGCGATGCTGACCTTGCGGTTGCGGCCGGCTTCGCCGCCGAACTGGTGGATGGCAGCATATTGCAGGCCGCTGCCGATCACCGCCTGGGCGCCGTTGTAGTCGGTGGCGACGGAGCTGGCCAACTGCCCGGTATGCTGCAGGATGCGGAAGCCAGCATCCTGGCGGCGCTGCGCCGCCGCCGTCAGCGATCCGTTCTTCTTGTATGCCTTGTCGCCGCCAAGGCGCATGTGCTTGGTCACCTCGCTCAAGGGCTTCCACTTCGGGCGACCTTCCGCCGCGAAGTTATCCTCGGCCACCTTGTGCAGTGCCTGGGCAATCTTGCGCATGGCCGGACTCAGGTCGCCGCCAACGCGCTCCAGGCGTTTAAGCGCGGCTTTCAATTCGCGGTCATCGACCGAGATGCTGACAAAGTCGCTCATTGCAGTTCCTTCCTGGCCAGCGCCGCCAGGTCGCCGGTGTAGCGTTTGGTATCCGGCTGCCAGGCTGCGGCGCCGGGGTTGTAGCTCCAGCCCACGTCCGGCGACACGGTGACCGCTTTGCCGGTGACAGGATCGACGGAGCGGTAGGTGGCCACTTCGCGCATTTCCCCGGTAGCCTGCGAAACCATGCGCATGGCGTGGCCCAGCTTGCCGTCCGACGAGTCGACCTGGATACCATCCCTGGCGAGGTTGTCACCGGACAGTGCCACGACGCGGCAGCGGCAACCCCACCCATTGGGCGGATAGAACGAACCCCAGAACGGATCGTCATGCCGGAATACCTTGCCGTTCATGGCGCGATGGCTGGGCCGCGTCAGCCCGTCCAGGATGGCGACATAACGCCAGTAGGGCCGGTCGTCCACGTTGGCCAACTGCGCCTGGAAGCGGCCGGCCATATACGCCGTTTGCAGATTGGTGCGGTAGATGGTCTTCAGGCGCCATTTGCTGCCCAGTTGCACCTGGTTGACTTCGCCCGTTTTCTCATCCACATGCTCTTGGCGGCCCCACCAGCCCTTGGCCTGCAGTACCGGCGTCAACTCTTTGGCGAACCAGGCGAAAGTCTTGCCCTCGGCCATGGCCTGGTGCACCGCGTCGCGGATGTCCTGAAGGATGTCCAGCCGGGTCACCTTGGCGACGGTGAACGCCTGCGCCTGGGCGTCCTGCCACAGTTCTTCCCAGTCCCAGGTGATGGCAAAGCCCTTGCTCTCCAGATAGGCGATGGCCTGCCGGGGCGGCAAGGTCATGCAATAGGCCAGGTCCGGTTTAGGCATGGAGGCGTCCCCACAGGTTGGCCGCGAAGATGGCGCGCGCCAGGCGCTGCTGCAGGCCGGCGGCGTCCATGGCCGGGTACAGCTCGGCCAAGGCGCCCAGCAGCTCGTCCGGCTGGGCGCCGTTGCTAACGCGCTTGAACAGCGGGGCCAGCATGGCCGCCATGTCGGCGCTCAGGTCTTCGACCGACAGCGCATCCAGGGCGGCGTCCAGCGCGTCCTGGTCGGGCGCCTCGCCGCTTTCGGCAAACTCAGCCGCGGCTGCCGCCGGCACGGCCGACTCCACCAGGTCGCCATCCTGCAGGTTGTATGCCCGCTTGAAGTAGGCCGGCGTCAGCCTCGCGCCGGCCCGAGTCAGCTTCTCGTCGCGCTCGGCCAGCACCTTGTCCACTTCCTCCTGCTCCCACATAGAGAACGCGGGGCGCGCGCCGCCGTTGAAATTGAGGTCGCAGGTCCAGCGGATCAAGGTATTCATCGCCTCTTGCACGATGGCGGCATCGCCGTCGCGGATGTCGCGCGTGACCTCGTGCCCGACCTGTGCCGACGCCTTGTTGCTGGTCGCTTCGGTGGTCTGGTTCTGCCCCAGCAGCGCGATCGACACTTCGGAGCGGCAGAAGTGCAGCAGCCGCTCGTATACGTCCGTGCTGCCCGCCTTGCCTGCAGCTTCCTTGATCTCGATGCTGGAGTCGTCGGGAATCACGGCCACGGCGTCCTGCACCATGTCTTCCAGGCTATCGAGCAGCCGGTCCGTTTCCGAAGTCGAGGCGCTGCGCGGATGCTTGCCGATCACCCAGGGAGCGCCGTACTTCTCGGTGAACTGCACCCAGAATTTAAGGCCGCCTTTCTTGAAGACGGTGGGCCAGAAGCACATGGACAGGTCGGCGAAGCCATACGGGTTGTCATAGGTGGCGTCCTGGCGCGGCATCAGGAACTTACGCTCAGGCAGCTCCTCGCCCTTCAAGGGGCTTTGCCTGGTGCGCATGCGCAGCTGGTTATCGTGGTCATAGACAAACCATTCGGCCGGCTTGCCGATCACGTCCACCGGCACGACGAAACCGCCGACCTTGCCCCACATGACTTCCATCGGCTGGTAGCCGTATAGCGCCGCGTCCAGCATCTCGGTGATGATCCTGGACGTGTTGAGGTCCGCGAAGATGCTTTCGACGGATTTGGCGATGCGGCTTTTCGCCTGGCCGCGATCAACTCCCCATTCCAGCGCCTTGACGGCGGCCTTGCGGCGCCGAATCGAGCCGCCCACGTGGGCGTCGGCGCGCAGGTCGCGGTAGACCTTAATGTCCTTGCCCTGGGCCTTGAGTACCGGGTCGGGGTTGGGCAGGTACATCCCCAGCGCCTGGAAATCGATGCTGCGCCCGCGCGTGGCGAATTGCTCGGAGAGCGGCTTGGCCGGCTCGCCGAACTGGACGAACTCGGTGGGGCTGACCCAAATGCCTTTGCTTTTCATTGATACCCTCGTGTGATTCTTGTGCCGGCGCGGCGGCGGCGCGATTTCGCCTTCACCGGACCCTTGTTGATTTCCCGGCTGGCGAAGTAGGCCAGAGCCACCGCCACGGCGGCATCGCCATGGCGCTTGCCCTGGTCCTCGCCAGTGGTGCGGGTGTCAGGAATGCGCGGCACGCCCTTGACGACCTGGATCGCGCGCATGTCGGCCAGCACGTCGGCATCGCGCGGCAGGTCGGCCAGCGTGCCGTCTTCCAGCGCCGCTTTCACGGGCGGCATATGCTCCCGATACCATGTCTCGGACAGCATGACCTGCTGAATGCGGGACGCGCCGTAGCGCTGCATGGCGAATTCGGCCAGGAACTGGCCGTTGCCGCGCGCGTCGAATGCGCCGCCGGTGAAATTGGGCAGCCGATCCAGCAGGTAAAAGGCGATTTGCTCTTGCTGGCGGAACGGCACATTGCGCAGTTCGATGATGAAGGGCACGCGGCGCACTAGGTTCTGCTGCTGGATCAGCGGCACATGCACGCTCAGGTCGCCGGTGCGGCCGAAGTCCTCGCCGTTGAAGGAGATGGCGTCCGCCGGCAGCGCGGCCAGCAGCGGCGCCACATGGCTTTCCAGCCAGTCGCGTGCCTCGGCCTTGCGGATGTCGTCGCCAAGCAGCTCGAAGTCCTTTGGGCATTCCCAGCGCAGCACCGGCGTGTTGGGCGACATGCGCGACTCGATCAGCGCCCGCGACAGCCAGGTACCGCCCGAGTTGGCCGGCACGCAG
>CBFGOU010000007.1:0-24960 GCA_965650445.1 uncultured Oxalobacteraceae bacterium
GCTTGGGCCGGCGCGCGCCGCCACCGGCGTGCCGGCCCGCTATACGGAAGCGTTCCAGCGCTTCGGCGTCAGCGACGGCATGCCCAACAATATGGCCTTCGACGTCGTCGAGGACAAGTATCACTTCATCTGGATCACCACGCGCAACGGCATCGCCAAATTCGATGGGTCGGACTTCACCGTCTACCGCCCGGTGCCGCCCGGCGCCACCAAACAGGTGGCGCAGTTTTACCAGACCGTCACCAAAGCGCGCGACGGCAACCTGTGGTTCTGCTCATGGGGCAACGGGCTGCTCAAGCTCGATCTCGACACCGAGCGGTTCACCTTCTACCGCCACGACGAGCGGCACCCGGACACCACCATCGCCGGCAATAACGTGTGGTTCGTCTACGAGGACAGGGATGGCATGATGTGGGTCTCGAGCGCGAGCGGATTGTCGCGGCTCGATCCGCGCACCGGCATCGCGCAGGTGTACCGCCACGACGCGCGGCGGCCCGACAGTCTGGCGGCCCTGACCCCGACCCAGGTGGTGCAGAACAAGCAGGGCAAGCTGTGGGTCGGCACCTATGGCGGCGGGCTCGACCTGCTCGATCCCGCCACCGGCAAGTTCACCCATTTTCGGCACGACCCGCACAATCCCAACTCGCTGGTGCACGACTCGGTCGAAGGGCTGCACCAGGATCCCGATGGCACGCTGTGGATCGCCACCGACGGCGGCCTGAATCATTTCGATCCGGCCAGCGGCGTGTTCAAGGCCTATGTGCATGACACCAACGATCCGGCCAGCCTGTCGACCGACTCCGTCATGCAGGTCATGCGCGACAGCCAGGGGCGCTTGTGGACCTCGAACTGGGGCGGCGGCATCAACCGGATGGAGGGGGCGAGCGGCAAATTCACCCGCTATCGCTTCGATGTCGCCGATCCCATGAGTCCCGGCTCCAACCTGACCGAATACTTCAACGAAGCGCACGACCGCTCCTTGTGGTTTGCCACCTTGAACGGGCTGACCCGCTACGACGAGGAGGCCGGGCGCTTCCGCTCCATGCTGCAGCAGAACAACCTGTCGTCGCAGGGCCGCATGATGGTATCGGGCATGGTGCACGACAAGCAGGGCCGGCTGTGGGCCGTCAGCGAAGACTCCGGCGCGCTGCGGCATGACCCGGCCACGCGCAGCTACCGCCACTACCTGCCGCAACCGGGCAATCCGCGCAGCCTGGCGGAAATGGCCATCACTGGGGTGGCGGCGGACCCGGAGGGCCATATCTGGTTGGCCACGCGGGCCGGACTGAACCGCTACGATGAGAAGACCGACAGCTTCGACAGATTCAGGCTCAGCGATTACGCGCCCAAGGGCGCGACCTCGGACACCACCATTACCGATCTGGCGGTGGATCGCCACGGCGTACTGTGGATGAGCGTGTACGGGGTTGGCTTGCAAAGCTTCGATCCCAAGCGCAAGCGCCTGACGCTGTACACGCATGAAGTCGGCAACCCGCGCAGCCTGGGCAGTAATTTGACGAACGCGGTGCTGGCCGCCTCGGATGGCACGATCTGGGTCGCGGCCGATGCGGGCTTGAGCCGGCTGGACCCGGTCAGCGGGCGCATCACCAACTTCGTGGCAGGCCGCGATGGCTTGACCAGCGTGATCGCCAATGACGTGTCGGAAATGCCGGATGGGACGATCCTGGTCGCGACCGATGTCGGCGTCAACCGTTACCACCCGCGCCGCGGCCAGTTCACCGCGTTCACCCTGCGCGAGGGCATGCCCAGCAATTATGCGATGGTGGTCGAAGCCGATGCGCTGGGCAATATCTGGGCCGGCACCGACAAGGGGCTGGTGCGCATCCAGCCCGGCTCCGGCGCCATCCGCCTCTACGATGCCCACGACGGCCTGCCCAGCAACCAGTTCTGGAACCACTCCGCCTATCGCGCGCCGGACGGCACCATGTATTTCGGCACCAACAACGGCATGGCGGCCTTCCGGCCGGAAGCCTTGAAGGACAACCCGACGCCCCCGGAGGTGTATCTGACCGAGTTCTCGGTGTCGAACCAAAAGGTCGTGGCCGGGCCGCATTCCCCGCTCCAGACCAGCATCCACCTGGCCCGGGCCGTCAGCCTGAATTACCGCCAGTCCAGCCTGGGCTTCCGCTTTGCCGCCCTAAACTACCGGTGGCCCTTGAAAAACCAGTATGCCTTCCGGCTCGAAGGCTTCGACGAGCGCTGGACCCATGTGGACAGCGAGCACCGCCAGGCCACCTACACCAACCTGCCGCCCGGGCATTATGTGTTCCGGGTCAAGGCGTCCAACAATGACGGGGTCTGGAACGAGCAGGGCGCCGCGCTTGCCATCACCATCGCCCCGCCATGGTGGCAGACCCCTGGCTTCCGGGTGCTGATGGGGGGGCTGGCGTTGACGCTGGCCTACGTCGTCTATCGGGCCCGGGTGCGCCAGTTGAACGAGCGCGCCAGGAAGTTGCAGCACATCGTGGACGAACGCACGCGCGACCTGCAGGTCGCCAAGGAAAAAGCCGAAGTGGCCAACCAGGTCAAGAGCACCTTCCTGGCCAACATGAGCCACGAGCTGCGTACGCCCCTGAACGCCATCCTTGGCTACGCGCAAATCCTGCTGCGCGACAGCCAGCAGCTGAACCAGCGCCAGGCGGGCGGCCTGACCACGATCCACAAGAGCGGCCAGCACCTGCTCAACCTGATCAACGACATCCTCGACCTGGCGCGGGTCGAGGCCGAAAAACTGGCCTTGTACCCGACCGACGTCATGCTGGCGCCGTTCCTGGCCTCGGCGGGCGAGATCATCCGCATCAAGGCCGAGGAGAAAAGCCTGTTGTTCACCTACTGGGCCGCGCCCGACCTGCCGCACGCGGTGGCGGTCGACGAGCAGCGTTTGCGCCAGGTCCTGCTCAATTTGCTGGGCAACGCGGTCAAGTTCACCGATCGCGGCGAGGTCACGCTGCGGGTGCACCGGCTTGCACCGCCGCCGCAGCCGCAGCAGCCGCAGCCGGATGGCGAGGCCACGGCGCGGCTGCGCTTCGAGGTCATGGCGCGGCTGTGCTTCGAGGTGCGCGACAGCGGCATCGGCATGACCGACGAGCAGCTGGCGAACATCTTCCGCCCGTTCGAGCAGGTGAGCGAAGTGCGGCGGCGCGCCACCGGAACCGGGCTGGGCCTGGCCATCAGCCAGCAATTAATCCAGTTGCACGGCAGCACGATCAAGGTCGAAAGCGAGCTGGGCAAGGGCAGCCGGTTCTGGTTTGAGCTGGACCTGCCGGTGGTGGAAGCCAAGCCGGTCGCCATCCCGTCCCAGAAAATCATCACCGGTTATGTGGGCCGGCGCATCAAAGTACTGGTGGTCGACGACGTGCCGATGAACCGGCTCATGCTGATGGACGCTTTGTCGCCGCTGGGCTTCGCAGTCCGCGACGCCGAGAACGGGCAGGACTGCCTGGACCTGCTCCCCACGGTGCAGCCCGACCTGATCGTGATGGACGTGATGATGCCGGTCATGGACGGGCGCGAAGCGACGCGCCGCATCCGCGCGCTGGCGCGGTTTGCCAACATTCCCATCATCGCCGCCAGCGCCAGCGCCAGCAGCGAGGACGAAGCGAAGAGTTACGCCGCCGGCGCCAATGCCTTCCTGCCCAAGCCGATCGAGCATGCGCAGCTGCTGAGAGCCGTCGGCGAGCAATTGGGCCTGATGTGGATTTACCAGGAATCGCCCGAGGAAGCAGCTGCGCTGACGCAAGCGGCGGCCGAGATGGTCATCCCGCCCCGGGACGAGGTCGAGAAGCTGTATCAGCTTGCCATGATGGGAAATATGCGTGCCATCTGCGCCCATGCCGAGCATCTGAAAAAACTCGACCCGAGCTACATCCCGTTCGCGATGCAGCTGGAGGGCCTGGCGAAAAATTTCCAATCGAAAGCCATCAGCGCGCTGGTGAAGCAGTACCGCGGCAATCCGGAAGAAGTCTGAGCCAAGCCGCCGCGGCGGCGGCGCCGAACCTGTTCTTCGACCGCAGCGGCCCGCCGATCAATCCGTCGACATGTCCTCAACGAGGCTGAAGCGAAAGATGCGAACGCGGCCAAGTAGCTCGAATACGTCGGCGTGCCGTGCGCAAGGATGAACTTGCCGATTTGACCGCTTCGCCCACCTGCGCTCGCAGCAGCTCAACGGTATCGTGGTTTCTCCACTGTTCTGCGTACTGTTCGCCCAAATGTGTCAAATGGTGACTATTGGATAGTTTCCAGTCAGTAATTTTTGGTATCCTTTCCGGTTGCTGAATACAACATGAAGGATATCAAAAATGACCAGGGCATTTTTCTACAGTGCGACCCGAATGTTCGGCGGCCGCACGTCAGAGCCGCTATGTATCGTTTTGGCTCGCATCACAGGTATCGGAATTTTGCGGCCCTGGTTTCAAGCCCTGTCTATCGTCGGCCTATTATTCATTGCCGGGCATGCCAGCGCAGCGCCGAGCTATGTCGGCGACCCAGTATTTCGGACCGACACCGCGAACGATTATTACAAAATGCCCCCCTTTACTTCGGAGGCGAGTGCGATTGCAGGCGAGTTGCAGGCGACGGCGCGTCTGTGGGCGAGTATCGAAGGTTATGGCTATTCGAACCCGTCGCTGGGCAGCGAATATTTCTCGGGGTGGGCCGAATACAACCCGGTTGAGGGAGTGCCGACCTCCGCAATACGGAAATACAGCGTGCATGCTCTATCCTCAGGTGGCACTCGCGTTTTCAACGTAGGAACGCTTGAGGTTCGACGCTCCACACTCGTGTGTCCATCGTATCAGCGGTACAACCCGCGTACCGGGACGTGCATGGATGGCGTGTCAAAAAACGAACCAGGCCAGAATGGTGCTAACAACGGTACCTCGTGCCCGTCCTGCGGGCAACCGATCAATCCAAGCACGGGAAATATGTGGCATGTCATCGAGGACTACAAACCCGTATCCAAAGACGGCGTTGCAATCGTACGAACATACAACAGTACCCCGTGGCTGTGGATGACTGCGACTACCCGAGGTTTTGGTCCACGCTGGAACGACCGTTTCAACGTTGTGTTAAAGGCCGAATGGACGAGGAGCCGAAACACCGATGTGAAATGCTGGATTTTCACGAACGGCGACAAGCTTTGTCCATTGCCTTATATTGGACCGGAACAGCTGGCGCCTCCCGAAACGATCACTATCCAGCGCGGCGATGGCAAGCGATTCACGTTCAATCAAACCACGACGGGCTACATCAGCGATTCGAACGTCAACTCGAAGGTTCTTCCCACCTACAACGCTGCCGGTACCGCAGTAACCGCCTGGACATTCATCGATGATGATGGGGATGCGACGGAGCGTTTTGACAAGGACGGGGCGCTTATAAGTATCACGAACCGCAATGGCACGGTCCTTCGCCTGACGTATAGCGATGGGAGTACCAATGATTCATCGGTGGGGCGCTATCCTGCCGATGCGCCAATTTGTCCAGGTGCCCAAAGCGGTACCGTCTTACCTCAACGTACCCTGCTATGTGTTACGGACAGCTGGGGACGGAAAATTCAATACAGGTATGACGCGAAGGGAAGAGTCATCGAAATTCTTGACCCGGCTCTGCAATCGTATCTCTACGAATACGACGGACCGTCGGGTGGCTGCACCGTCGACAATGCGACGACACCTGCGTGTTCGGCGAATAATCTTACCAAAGTGACATACCCTGACGGGAAATCTCAAACCTATATCTACAATGAGGCAAGCAAGATTAACAATGGGGCGAATTGCGGCTATCCCATTGCCGTGGCACCCATTGGGAACGGATTCGGTCAGTTTTTGACCAATATGACTGGATTAATCGATGAAAATGGTACGCGTCAGATCACCTGGACTTACAACTGCGATGGGCTGGCGACGTCATCGCAGGAAGCCGACGGTATCAACAAGGTCGAATTAACGTATTCGCCACCCGGCCTGGGCGGGACACGCACTGCAACCGTTGTGCACACCGTGGGGGTGGCGGAAGCTCCGCAAACGACGGTTCGCACCTATTCCACACAGTTCATTTTTGGTGTTGGCAAGAACACCGGCATCGATCAACCGTGCGTCGAGTGTGGAGCGATTCGGTCGCGAACCTACGACGAGAACGGTAACCTCGCCAGCACGACCGATTTCAACGGCAATGTGACTACGTACATTTATGACCTGGTGCGCAATCTTGAAACGACGCGAACCGAAGCCTTCGGCACAGCGCAGGCGCGCACGATCACCACGACCTGGCATCCCGATTATCGCTTGCCAATGCTAGTTGAGGAACAGGGGCGCAGTACCGCGTATAGCTACGATCCTGCCGGCAATTTGGTGAAGAAGTCGGTAACCGCAAATGGTAGGACGCGTACATGGAGCTACACCTATAACAGTACGGGCCAGATGCTCACGGCAACTGCACCTCGGACCGATGTCGTCAGTACAGTTCAATACACCTACGACGGTTCAGGCAATCTTTCAACGGTAAAGAATGCTGCAGGCCACGTTACGCAGCTATCGAATTACGACGCGCACGGCCGGGTAGGACGAATAGTTGATCCGAATGGCCTTGTCACCGACCTCAGCTATAACCCGCGCGGGTGGCTTTCCTCCGTCAGCAGTGGCGGTGAGACGACCTCGTTTGCCTACGACGCGGTTGGACAGGTAACCAGAATCACACAGCCGGATGGTAGTGCGATCAACCAAGTCTATGACAGCGCCCACCGCCTTACTGCGATCAGCGACGACGTGGGGAATTCAATTCAGTACAAGCTCGATTTGACTGGTAACCGGATCGGCGAAGAAGTAATCGATCCCAACGGCGTATTAGTGCGTAAAACAACACGGGTGTTCGATGTCCTCGACCGTTTGCAAAAAGTTACCGGAGCCCAGCAATGAAATCAAATACCTATGTCGGGAGCCTGCTGGTATCTGCCGCGCTTGTTCTTGTTGTTGAGAGCGCTGCAGCACAGACGCAGACTTCGACGACCAGTTTTAGCTACGACCTGTTGGGCAATCTCATTCAAATCACGGACCCGTTAAGTCGCGTCACCAAACAGGATTATGACGCGCTGAACCGGCGCATCAAGGTGACCGATCCCAAGGGCGGCGTCACTCAGTACGCCTACGACGGCCAGGACCAGCTGACCCAAGTCACCGACGCGCGCAATCTGGTGACCAGTTACCTGATCGATGGATTGGGCAACCTAACCCAGACCACCAGCCCGGATACCGGCGTGTCAACGAATACCTATGACGACGCCGGCAATCTGAGCACGCGTACCGATGCGAAAGGCCAACTCACTCGCTACCAGTACGATGCGCTGAACCGTGTCACCACTATCAGCTACAGCGACGGCGGCAGCGCCTATGTGTACGACGAAGGTGAAAACGCCATCGGCCGCTTGTCCAGGGTGACCGACGTCAGCGGCGTGACGAAATACAGCTACGACCAGAGCGGCAGGGTGGTCAGAGAGACGCGCACCATCGGCGGCCAGGATTACGCCACAAGTTACCGCTATGCCGGCGGACGCCTGGTTGGCCTGACTTACCCCAGCGGCCGCAGCGTGGACTACACCCGCGACAACACTGGCCGCATCGCCACGGTGAGCACGACGGCGGGCGGCGCCACGGTGGCGCTGGTCACACAGGCCGCCTACCAGGCCTTCGGCCCGCTGCGCTCGCTCACCTTCGGCAATGGCCAGGTCTATGCCCGCACCTACGACCTGGATGGACGCATGACCAGCTACACGCTCAACGGCCAGGTGCAGACCGTCAGCTACGACGCGGCCGGCCGCGTCACCGGCGTGGCCGATGCCGGCGACGCTGCCAACACCCGCAGCTACGGCTACGACCTGCTTGACCGCATTACCAGCGAACAGAAGGCCAACAGCAGCCTGGGCTACAGCTACGATGCGGTCGGCAACCGCACCCAGTCGAATATTGGCGCGGCAATTACCGACTACACCTACGCGGCCAGCAGTAACCGGCTGACGCAGGTGGCAGGCAGCCAGACCAACGCCATCACGATGGATCCAAACGGCAGCATGACCGGCAACGGCAGCGGCCAGTTCAACTACGACGCACGCGGCCGCATGGTGTCGGCGACCACTGTTATCGGTGTGGTCAGCTACAAGATCAACGCCTTGGGTCAGCGCGTGCAGAAGATCGCGCCAACGGCCACGACCGTATTCCACTATGACCTCTTCGGCAAGCTGATCGCCGAGAAGACCGACGGCGCCACCACCGAATATGTCTACCTGGACGATGTGCCGGTAGCGGTGCTGAAGTCTGTGGAATCGACTGGCCCGCTGGATGTGAGCGGCAGCGTGAAACTGACGCAGCAAGGGGCTACCCTCAATCGCGCCACCGGCAAGTACGTCGGAAGTGTGACGGTAACCAACACCAGTGGCGCGACGCTGAGCGGTCCGTTGCAGCTCAAGCTGAGCAAGCTGACCACTGGCCTCACCCTGGACAACGCCAGTGGCACCGATGCGGGGGTGCCGTACATCAGCTTGTCCGGACCGTTGAACGCGGGCGCCACCATCAACGTGCCGCTGACGTTCAGCAATCCGGCCCGTACCGTGGTTGGCTACACGCCGGTGCTCTACCAAGGCAACTTCTAAGGAACACCTGACATGCACTTCAAACATAAAATCTCGGCCCTGCCGCGCCGCGCGGCGGCGATGACGCTGGTGGCCGGCGTGTTCCGAAACATTTTCATGACAACATGGCTGGTGCTGGCCTGGCTGTGCTGCACTGCAGCCTCGGCGGCCACATCGATCAGCGCGGTCGTCACGCCGTCCGTCGCGGCGGCGCCGGCCAACGTTACGTTATCCGTGGTGGTAACCGCCGATCCCGAGCCTGTCACGGTGGCACAAGTCGAATACTTCAACGGCACCACCTCCCTGGGTGTGGCCAGCGGCGCGCCGTTCAGCCTGAATTTGACCGACGTGAACGCCGGCACCTACGCCATCGTGGCCAAGGCGACGCTGGCGGATCCGCAACAACCCGTGCTGGTCTCCGCTCCCACCGGGCTGACGATCACCGGCGCGACAGCAGCAGCCAAAGTCTACTTTATCCATACCGACCAACTGAACACGCCCAGGGCGGTCACGGATCAGAGCAGTGCGCTGGTTTGGCAGTGGAACAGCGACGCATTTGGTTCGACGCCGGCAAACGCGACGCCATCAAGCGCGTCGCCGTTCGTCTTTAGCCTGCGGTTTCCCGGCCAGTCATTTGACGCCGAAACCAATTTGCACTACAACTACTTCAGGGATTACGATCCGCAGACCGGGCGGTATATCCAGAGCGACCCGATCGGTCTCCAAGGAGGAATCAATACCTACGGTTATGTTGGTGGAAATCCCCTCAGATTTACAGATCCCAACGGATTGCAGATAGTAGTTCAAAGGCAAATTATTCCGCCGGGTGGTGCAACCGCAGATCCCTCAAGGGTAACGAACGTAGTCGTAGACGATGGAAACTACAGCCGGTCAAGAAGTAGGGAGAATAGTGCCGATTCGCGGACCCGCAAACCAATGGCGGCAAGTAGTTTCCCGCCAGGCGTGTGGCCTGGTGACAAGGGGGCCGATGAATGGGGACGTCGAAACGGACATGGAGCCAAAGAGGGCCGCGGGCGTTTCCATGGCGTGAAGCAAGACTGCCCCGGAAGTAAGGCAACAGATGTTTTTGGCGTAAACCCTGAGACGGGCGATGTCTACGATCCAGATGGCGAGGTCGTTGGCAATCTTGAGGATGCAAAGCGAAAATGATCGATACTCAGGCAAGATTGGCATTAACTGTCTATTTCAAGGGGGTATCTCTAGACCCAGGCGAAATCACAAGCTTGCTTGGAATAGATCCTTCAAAGTCCCAACATTTTGGCCAGCAGAGGCTTACATCGACAATGAGGCAAATATCCGCTAGAACAGGGCTGTGGGCTTATTCTGTTGAGTCAAAAATGTCGACTGTTGCCGAACTGATCCACCAATTAGCTGAGCGGTTTAAGAGTTGCATTCAAACGCTAAACAGGCTCCCGAATGTTGATGAAGCATATTTGGATTTGTTCATTGCTCACGATGCCGAACCCGATGGCGGTGGCGAATATTTTTTTGAGCTGGCGAGCAACGACATGTTGTTATTAGGCCAGTTTGGTTTACCCGTCCGTTTCACAGTTGCTGCGGTCAGCCCCTAAGGAAGCACTGATTTATTCTGAGGGATGGAATCGGCCCGTGAAAAAGGCGTCCAGCAAGGCGCGAGTTCGAAGCAATAGCGAGCTATTGCGAGAATTTGCAACGCCGCAGGGCGCCTTTTCTCACGGCCGAGTCCGCCCTCATGAATTAATCAGTGCTTCCCTAACGTCCACAATCAAGAGTCGGCCAAGTCCGCATCCTCCTTATTCAACAAAAAAAGCCGTCCCCGACCCACTGCTTCGCGCGCGGGTTCCGGGTACGGCTTTAATTTTTAGCTGCTAAGAAAAGGCCCAGACCTCAAGCCTTGCCGTGCGCCCTGGGCTTGCGCTCCTTCGCTTCCGGCTTGTTGACCCGCTCCAGCGCCCCAGCCACCTGGTTCTTGACGATGACGGCATCGAGCAGCTCGCGCACCATCTCCTGTTCGTGCTCCGACATCCTCGAGACCGTCTCGAACTGGTAGCGTAGCGTGTCCGACGGGCCGCGCTCATCTTCGTCGAACACCAGCATGTCGGCGCTCACGCCGAGCGCGATAGCGAGTCTGCGAATCACATCCAGGGTCGGTTGCGACGTGCCGCCCTCGTAGCGGCGGATCTGCAGCACGGCCAGGCCGACCTGGTTGGCCAAGGCCTGTTGCGTCATGCCGCGCTCCTTGCGCAGGGCAGTGAGGCGTTCCGGGAATTCCATGGCAAAAAACGCGAGTGATGTCGGGGCGCTCACTTTAACCTCCGTATCTTGGCTGCTTGGAGAATGATATCATATGTGATATTCTTGATGTATCAATCCTGAGGCTTGACAGGTTTTTGAGCAAAAGGCGAAAAATGGTGCGCATCCCCGAAGCAGACATCGAACGGCTGAAAGATGAAGTGGCGGTCGAACGCCTGGTGGAATCGGCCGGCATAGCCTTGAAGAAAGCAGGCAAGGATCTGATCGGCACCTGTCCCTTCCATGACGATGGCAAGCCGTCGCTGGTGGTTACGCCGGCGAAGAACCTGTGGCACTGTTTCGGCTGCCAGATCGGCGGCGGTCCGATCGACTGGGTGATGAAGCTGCGCGGCGTGTCGTTCCGGCACGCCGTCGAACTGCTCAAGGCCGATCCCGCCTTAGCCGTCCAAGGTGTGCATGCCCCCGTCAAGCATGCCAGGGTGCGCAGCTTACCGCCCCCGGTGGCCTTCGACGCCGACGACCGGGCGCTGCTGACCCAGACGATTGGCTACTACCACGAGACGCTCAAGCAGTCGCCCGAGGCACTGGCCTACCTGCAGGCACGCGGCCTGGACCACCCCGATCTGGTCGGCTACTTCAAGCTGGGTTACGCCAACCGCACGCTGGGCCTGCGCCTGCCGGAGAAGACCAGAAAGGCCGGCGCGGAAATCCGCGCGCGGCTGGAGAAGGTGGGCATCTACCGCGAGAGCGGGCACGAACACTTCAACGGCAGCATCGTGGTGCCGGTCATGGACGAGCAGGGCCAGGTCAGCGAGGTGTACGGCCGCAAGATCACTGAAGGCCTGCGCAAGGGCACACCGCTGCACCTGTACCTGCCCGGCCCGCACCGCGGCGTGTGGAACGGCGCGGCGCTGGCGGCGTCGGCCGAAATCATCCTGTGCGAGTCGCTGATCGACGCGATGACCTTCTGGTGCGCGGGCTACCGCAACGTCACCGCCAGCTACGGCGTGGAGGGATTCACGGACGATCACCTGGCCGCGTTCAGGGAGCATGGCACCACGCGCGTGCTGATTGCGTACGACCGTGACGACGCCGGCGAGCGCGCCGCCGACAAGCTGGCCGAACGCTTGCTCGCCTGCGGCATCGACTGCTTCCGCATCCAGTTCCCTAAGGGGATGGACGCCAACGAGTATGCATTGAAGGTGCAGCCGGCCGCCAACAGCCTGGGCGCACTGATTCGCAAGGCGGTCTGGATGGGGAACGGCGAGGCGCCAGCGAACCTCTCGCCGTCGTCAGCAACGCCGCCCGTGACCGTTGCGCAGTTGGCGTCCAAGCGCTTAGCCGCTAAAGAAGAAGCTGCGCCGATCGCAGCAGTGCCGGCGCCGCCGCTGCCGGCATCGCCCGTGCCAGGCGGCCCCGCGTTCGCCATGGGCGCCGACGTGAAGGACAACGAGGTCGTGCTGGTGTTCGGTGAGCGGCGCTACCGGGTGCGCGGCCTGTCGAAGAACCTCGCGTATGACGTGCTGAAGGTGAACGTGCTGGT
This sequence comes from uncultured Oxalobacteraceae bacterium, assembly GCA_965650445.1. Classification (GTDB taxonomy): domain Bacteria; phylum Pseudomonadota; class Gammaproteobacteria; order Burkholderiales; family Burkholderiaceae_D; genus Telluria_A. Next base: position 12,438 of record CBFGOU010000007.1, read on the forward strand.
GTCCTGCGGCGACGCCTTCCACGTCGACACCTTCGACCTGTACAACGCCAGGGCGCGGGCGAGCTACATTGCCCAAGCGGCCGTCGAGCTTCGCATCGCGGAAGACGTGCTCAAAATGGACCTGGGCCGGGCGCTGCTCAAGCTCGAAGAACTGCAGGAAGCGCAGATCCAGTCGACCATGAAACCCAAGGAGCCGGAAGCGGTGACGATGGAGGCCGGCGAGCGGGAAGCGGCGCTGGCCCTGTTGAACGATCCCGACCTGTTACTGCGTATCGCCGACGACTTCGACGCCTGCGGCATCGTGGGCGAGGCGACCAACAAGCTGGTGGGGTACCTGGCGGCGACCAGCCGCCGGTTGGACGCGCCGCTGGCGATCGTGATCCAGTCCTCCAGCGCGGCCGGCAAAAGTTCGCTGATGGACGCCGTGCTGGCCCTGATGCCCGACGAGGAGAGAGTCAAATACAGCGCCATGACGGGCCAGTCCCTGTTCTACATGGGCGAAGTAAACCTGAAACACAAGATCCTTGCCATCGTCGAGGAGGAAGGCGCGAGCCGCGCCAGCTACGCCTTGAAGCTATTGCAGTCCGAGGGCGAACTGACGATAGCGACCACGGGCGCCGATCCGAAGACGGGCACCCTGGTGACGCAGGAATACCGGGTCGAGGGGCCGGTGATGATGTTCTTGACGACCACGGCCATCGACATTGACGAGGAACTGATGAACCGCTGCCTGGTGCTGACGGTGGACGAGGACCGCGAGCAGACACGGGCGATCCACCGCCTGCAGCGCGAGAAGCGGACCTTGCAGGGGCTGCTGCGGAAAGAACAAAAACAGCGCATCCTGTCCCTGCACCGCAATGCCCAGCGCCTGTTGAGGAAGCTGGCCGTGGTCAACCCGTACGCCGACCAGCTGACGTTCCTGGACGACCGCACGAGGACGCGCCGTGATCACGAAAAGTATCTGACCCTGATCGATACCATCGCCTTGCTGCACCAGTACCAGCGGCCGGTGAAGAGCGCGATCGTGACGGGCCAGCGCGTCGAGTACATCGAGGTGACGGTGGCCGACATCGCAGCGGCGAACCGGCTTGCGCACGAGGTGCTGGGGCGCAGCCTGGACGAGCTGCCGCCGCAGACGCGGCGTGTACTGAGCGCCCTGCATGGTTGGATCGAAGGCGTGATGGCCGAGCGGGAGATGCGCCGGGCCGACGTGCGTTTTACGAGAAGCGACGTGCGGCGGGTGACGGGACTGTCGGACACGCAGTGCTGCATCCACGTCGAGCGCCTGGTCGCGCTTGAATATGTGCTGGTCCATCGCGGCACGCGCGGCCAGTCGTTCGAATACGAGCTGCTTTACGATGGGGGCGGCGCCAACGGCGGGCCGTTCGTGACGGGCCTGATCGAGGTCGACGCTCTGGAAAACGGGACTACGATTGCGAGTTCACGGGGGCAGGCAGACCAGTTCACGGGGTCATCCCGGCCCCATTCCGGGGGTGATCCGGGGCTGATACGGGATGCTGAAAACGCCAACGCCCCAGACGGAACATGGGCTTCTTGCGAATTGGACGCCGCCGGCTGTAAAACACGTGCCGGGGGTGCTGGCGGCAACGCCGCGTCGTACCCGCATCTCTCCTTAGCCGCTGTAGCGGCATCGGCAGGCTAGCCATGGCTCGCAAAGGCGAGCACGGGATACGCCAGACGCAGCGCAAACTGCGCGCCAAGCCGGCGCAGCCCGTGCGCCAGGGCACGCCCGATCCGGCGGCGGCCAACCTGCTGCGCTCTTACCAAAGCGCCTTCCTTGACTGGACGGTGACGACGGGACTGTCCGAGTCGACCGCGTCAATCCGCCGGCGCGCGCTGGACAGCTTCATCGTCTGGTGCGACGAGCGCGGGCTGGACCGGCCGCAGGACATCACACGGCCAATCCTGCAGCGCTACCAGGGCCACCTGTACCACTACCGCAAAGCCAACGGCCAGCCGCTGTCGTTCAACACCCAGGCAACGCGGCTGCTGCCGATCGTTGCCTTCTTCAAGTGGTGCGCGCGCGAGAGCCACATCCTGCACAACCCGGCGTCGGACCTGGTGCTGCCCAAGCCGCCGCGCCAGCTGCCGCGCCACCTGATGAGCGTGGCCGAGATCGAGGCGGTGCTGAACCAGGCCGACATCGAGACGCCATCGGGCGTGCGCAACCGGGCCATGCTGGAGACCTTGTACAGCACCGGCATCCGGCGTGCCGAGATGATCGGGTTGAGCCTGTACGACGTCGACATCGAGCGCGGGACGGTGATGGTGCGGCAGGGTAAAGGACGGCGCGACCGGCTGGTGCCGATTGGCGCACGCGCCTGCGCGTGGGTGGCGCGCTACCTGCAGGAGGTGCGGCCGCAGTTCGCCCTGACCCTGGACCAGCGCACCCTGTTCGTGACCGACTACGGAGAAGCGTTTGAGAAGAACCGGCTGTCGGACATGGTCAAGCTGCACATGCGCTATGCCGGCTTTGCAAGCGGCGGCTGCCACGCCTTCCGGCACGCGATGGCTACCCACATGCTGGAGAACGGGGCGGACATCCGCTATATCCAGGCGATCCTCGGACACTCGGAGCTGTCGACGACGCAGATCTACACCCACGTGGCCATCGGCAAATTGAAGGCCGTGCACGCGCTGACGCATCCGGCGCGTATGGAGCGCGCTGGCGCGGTTGAGCCGGTGGCGGCGGACGCGGACAAGAGCTGCGACGCCGACGCGCTCCTGGATGCGCTGGAGGCCGAAGACGACGACACCGGCCTTGGCTGAAGCACGGAACTCCGTTACGGCGTAACGATCCAAACATCAGGGAGGAAACGATGGCAAAGACAGCAGCAGAGAGGCAGGCGGCATACCGCGCCAACCGCCACCGGGCCGGCCCGAACGGCGATGGCGAGCGGCGCCTGAATACTTGGGTGAGCACGGCGGCGCACCTGGCATTGGAACGCTTGGCCAGACGTTACGGCGTAACGCAGCGCGAAGTGCTCGAACGTTTGATCCTTGCCGAGGACGAGGGCGTGCTTGCCGGTATCGAGGCGGACACGCCCGAGTGGAACACCTACTTCGGAATGCGGACTGTTACGCAGTAACGCTTGGTCGATGCCCGCCGACAAGTCTGCGAAAAGACCTGGCCAGTCGCTGCGCGATACTGCCAGCCGCTGTGCGGGAGGCAACGGCTACCCTGTGAATCTAGTTTGGCCTACAAAGCGCGCTCGTACCTCGCTTGCGACCGCGCTGCGCCGTCAGTTGGAAAACGGCAACGCAAAGGCACAGCCGCTCCGGGGTAAATCGCGCGTGCCGCGCGCTTTAACATAACGCGGCATTCTGCAAAGTTGCGCCAGTCGTTGCGCTGCGCTCCACTTGGTGGCACAACCGCTGCGCGCCCTGCGGGTTCGCAGAACGCAGCGTTATGTCTGGCGCCCCTGCGCGTCTGCCAGGCCAGCATGTGCGCCTTGAGGCGCATGGCTTCGGTCAGGGTTACGGCGCGCGCTCGTTCCTCGCTTGCAGCCGCGCGCTGCCGTCAGTCAGTCCCCATCCACACAACTGCAACGCCAACTGCCACCCCTGCGGCCGCTGCGCGGCCGCCCCCAAACTTCGTCTTGCACGACATCGCTTTGCGGCCCAGAATACGCGTCTAGAAAAAAATTTAAGAATGCAGGAGGAATATCGGCGCGGGCGCGCGCAAGTGGTTGAAGCGTATAGGGAAATTGCCGCGTCTACGACAAACTCGCGTCAAGGCCAATACATTACAACTACTTCAGGGATTACGATCCGCAGACCGGGCGGTATATCCAGAGCGACCCGATCGGTCTCCAAGGAGGAATCAATACCTACGGTTATGTTGGTGGAAATCCCCTCAGATTTACAGATCCCAACGGATTGCAGATAGTAGTTCAAAGGCAAATTATTCCGCCGGGTGGTGCAACCGCAGATCCCTCAAGGGTAACGAACGTAGTCGTAGACGATGGAAACTACAGCCGGTCAAGAAGTAGGGAGAATAGTGCCGATTCGCGGACCCGCAAACCAATGGCGGCAAGTAGTTTCCCGCCAGGCGTGTGGCCTGGTGACAAGGGGGCCGATGAATGGGGACGTCGAAACGGACATGGAGCCAAAGAGGGCCGCGGGCGTTTCCATGGCGTGAAGCAAGACTGCCCCGGAAGTAAGGCAACAGATGTTTTTGGCGTAAACCCTGAGACGGGCGATGTCTACGATCCAGATGGCGAGGTCGTTGGCAATCTTGAGGATGCAAAGCGAAAATGATCGATACTCAGGCAAGATTGGCATTAACTGTCTATTTCAAGGGGGTATCTCTAGACCCAGGCGAAATCACAAGCTTGCTTGGAATAGATCCTTCAAAGTCCCAACATTTTGGCCAGCAGAGGCTTACATCGACAATGAGGCAAATATCCGCTAGAACAGGGCTGTGGGCTTATTCTGTTGAGTCAAAAATGTCGACTGTTGCCGAACTGATCCACCAATTAGCTGAGCGGTTTAAGAGTTGCATTCAAACGCTAAACAGGCTCCCGAATGTTGATGAAGCATATTTGGATTTGTTCATTGCTCACGATGCCGAACCCGATGGCGGTGGCGAATATTTTTTTGAGCTGGCGAGCAACGACATGTTGTTATTAGGCCAGTTTGGTTTACCCGTCCGTTTCACAGTTGCTGCGGTCAGCCCCTAAGGAAGCACTGATTTATTCTGAGGGATGGAATCGGCCCGTGAAAAAGGCGTCCAGCAAGGCGCGAGTTCGAAGCAATAGCGAGCTATTGCGAGAATTTGCAACGCCGCAGGGCGCCTTTTCTCACGGCCGAGTCCGCCCTCATGAATTAATCAGTGCTTCCCTAACGTCCACAATCAAGAGTCGGCCAAGTCCGCATCCTCCTTATTCAACAAAAAAAGCCGTCCCCGACCCACTGCTTCGCGCGCGGGTTCCGGGTACGGCTTTAATTTTTAGCTGCTAAGAAAAGGCCCAGACCTCAAGCCTTGCCGTGCGCCCTGGGCTTGCGCTCCTTCGCTTCCGGCTTGTTGACCCGCTCCAGCGCCCCAGCCACCTGGTTCTTGACGATGACGGCATCGAGCAGCTCGCGCACCATCTCCTGTTCGTGCTCCGACATCCTCGAGACCGTCTCGAACTGGTAGCGTAGCGTGTCCGACGGGCCGCGCTCATCTTCGTCGAACACCAGCATGTCGGCGCTCACGCCGAGCGCGATAGCGAGTCTGCGAATCACATCCAGGGTCGGTTGCGACGTGCCGCCCTCGTAGCGGCGGATCTGCAGCACGGCCAGGCCGACCTGGTTGGCCAAGGCCTGTTGCGTCATGCCGCGCTCCTTGCGCAGGGCAGTGAGGCGTTCCGGGAATTCCATGGCAAAAAACGCGAGTGATGTCGGGGCGCTCACTTTAACCTCCGTATCTTGGCTGCTTGGAGAATGATATCATATGTGATATTCTTGATGTATCAATCCTGAGGCTTGACAGGTTTTTGAGCAAAAGGCGAAAAATGGTGCGCATCCCCGAAGCAGACATCGAACGGCTGAAAGATGAAGTGGCGGTCGAACGCCTGGTGGAATCGGCCGGCATAGCCTTGAAGAAAGCAGGCAAGGATCTGATCGGCACCTGTCCCTTCCATGACGATGGCAAGCCGTCGCTGGTGGTTACGCCGGCGAAGAACCTGTGGCACTGTTTCGGCTGCCAGATCGGCGGCGGTCCGATCGACTGGGTGATGAAGCTGCGCGGCGTGTCGTTCCGGCACGCCGTCGAACTGCTCAAGGCCGATCCCGCCTTAGCCGTCCAAGGTGTGCATGCCCCCGTCAAGCATGCCAGGGTGCGCAGCTTACCGCCCCCGGTGGCCTTCGACGCCGACGACCGGGCGCTGCTGACCCAGACGATTGGCTACTACCACGAGACGCTCAAGCAGTCGCCCGAGGCACTGGCCTACCTGCAGGCACGCGGCCTGGACCACCCCGATCTGGTCGGCTACTTCAAGCTGGGTTACGCCAACCGCACGCTGGGCCTGCGCCTGCCGGAGAAGACCAGAAAGGCCGGCGCGGAAATCCGCGCGCGGCTGGAGAAGGTGGGCATCTACCGCGAGAGCGGGCACGAACACTTCAACGGCAGCATCGTGGTGCCGGTCATGGACGAGCAGGGCCAGGTCAGCGAGGTGTACGGCCGCAAGATCACTGAAGGCCTGCGCAAGGGCACACCGCTGCACCTGTACCTGCCCGGCCCGCACCGCGGCGTGTGGAACGGCGCGGCGCTGGCGGCGTCGGCCGAAATCATCCTGTGCGAGTCGCTGATCGACGCGATGACCTTCTGGTGCGCGGGCTACCGCAACGTCACCGCCAGCTACGGCGTGGAGGGATTCACGGACGATCACCTGGCCGCGTTCAGGGAGCATGGCACCACGCGCGTGCTGATTGCGTACGACCGTGACGACGCCGGCGAGCGCGCCGCCGACAAGCTGGCCGAACGCTTGCTCGCCTGCGGCATCGACTGCTTCCGCATCCAGTTCCCTAAGGGGATGGACGCCAACGAGTATGCATTGAAGGTGCAGCCGGCCGCCAACAGCCTGGGCGCACTGATTCGCAAGGCGGTCTGGATGGGGAACGGCGAGGCGCCAGCGAACCTCTCGCCGTCGTCAGCAACGCCGCCCGTGACCGTTGCGCAGTTGGCGTCCAAGCGCTTAGCCGCTAAAGAAGAAGCTGCGCCGATCGCAGCAGTGCCGGCGCCGCCGCTGCCGGCATCGCCCGTGCCAGGCGGCCCCGCGTTCGCCATGGGCGCCGACGTGAAGGACAACGAGGTCGTGCTGGTGTTCGGTGAGCGGCGCTACCGGGTGCGCGGCCTGTCGAAGAACCTCGCGTATGACGTGCTGAAGGTGAACGTGCTGGTGTCCTGCGGCGACGCCTTCCACGTCGACACCTTCGACCTGTACAACGCCAGGGCGCGGGCGAGCTACATTGCCCAAGCGGCCGTCGAGCTTCGCATCGCGGAAGACGTGCTCAAAATGGACCTGGGCCGGGCGCTGCTCAAGCTCGAAGAACTGCAGGAAGCGCAGATCCAGTCGACCATGAAACCCAAGGAGCCGGAAGCGGTGACGATGGAGGCCGGCGAGCGGGAAGCGGCGCTGGCCCTGTTGAACGATCCCGACCTGTTACTGCGTATCGCCGACGACTTCGACGCCTGCGGCATCGTGGGCGAGGCGACCAACAAGCTGGTGGGGTACCTGGCGGCGACCAGCCGCCGGTTGGACGCGCCGCTGGCGATCGTGATCCAGTCCTCCAGCGCGGCCGGCAAAAGTTCGCTGATGGACGCCGTGCTGGCCCTGATGCCCGACGAGGAGAGAGTCAAATACAGCGCCATGACGGGCCAGTCCCTGTTCTACATGGGCGAAGTAAACCTGAAACACAAGATCCTTGCCATCGTCGAGGAGGAAGGCGCGAGCCGCGCCAGCTACGCCTTGAAGCTATTGCAGTCCGAGGGCGAACTGACGATAGCGACCACGGGCGCCGATCCGAAGACGGGCACCCTGGTGACGCAGGAATACCGGGTCGAGGGGCCGGTGATGATGTTCTTGACGACCACGGCCATCGACATTGACGAGGAACTGATGAACCGCTGCCTGGTGCTGACGGTGGACGAGGACCGCGAGCAGACACGGGCGATCCACCGCCTGCAGCGCGAGAAGCGGACCTTGCAGGGGCTGCTGCGGAAAGAACAAAAACAGCGCATCCTGTCCCTGCACCGCAATGCCCAGCGCCTGTTGAGGAAGCTGGCCGTGGTCAACCCGTACGCCGACCAGCTGACGTTCCTGGACGACCGCACGAGGACGCGCCGTGATCACGAAAAGTATCTGACCCTGATCGATACCATCGCCTTGCTGCACCAGTACCAGCGGCCGGTGAAGAGCGCGATCGTGACGGGCCAGCGCGTCGAGTACATCGAGGTGACGGTGGCCGACATCGCAGCGGCGAACCGGCTTGCGCACGAGGTGCTGGGGCGCAGCCTGGACGAGCTGCCGCCGCAGACGCGGCGTGTACTGAGCGCCCTGCATGGTTGGATCGAAGGCGTGATGGCCGAGCGGGAGATGCGCCGGGCCGACGTGCGTTTTACGAGAAGCGACGTGCGGCGGGTGACGGGACTGTCGGACACGCAGTGCTGCATCCACGTCGAGCGCCTGGTCGCGCTTGAATATGTGCTGGTCCATCGCGGCACGCGCGGCCAGTCGTTCGAATACGAGCTGCTTTACGATGGGGGCGGCGCCAACGGCGGGCCGTTCGTGACGGGCCTGATCGAGGTCGACGCTCTGGAAAACGGGACTACGATTGCGAGTTCACGGGGGCAGGCAGACCAGTTCACGGGGTCATCCCGGCCCCATTCCGGGGGTGATCCGGGGCTGATACGGGATGCTGAAAACGCCAACGCCCCAGACGGAACATGGGCTTCTTGCGAATTGGACGCCGCCGGCTGTAAAACACGTGCCGGGGGTGCTGGCGGCAACGCCGCGTCGTACCCGCATCTCTCCTTAGCCGCTGTAGCGGCATCGGCAGGCTAGCCATGGCTCGCAAAGGCGAGCACGGGATACGCCAGACGCAGCGCAAACTGCGCGCCAAGCCGGCGCAGCCCGTGCGCCAGGGCACGCCCGATCCGGCGGCGGCCAACCTGCTGCGCTCTTACCAAAGCGCCTTCCTTGACTGGACGGTGACGACGGGACTGTCCGAGTCGACCGCGTCAATCCGCCGGCGCGCGCTGGACAGCTTCATCGTCTGGTGCGACGAGCGCGGGCTGGACCGGCCGCAGGACATCACACGGCCAATCCTGCAGCGCTACCAGGGCCACCTGTACCACTACCGCAAAGCCAACGGCCAGCCGCTGTCGTTCAACACCCAGGCAACGCGGCTGCTGCCGATCGTTGCCTTCTTCAAGTGGTGCGCGCGCGAGAGCCACATCCTGCACAACCCGGCGTCGGACCTGGTGCTGCCCAAGCCGCCGCGCCAGCTGCCGCGCCACCTGATGAGCGTGGCCGAGATCGAGGCGGTGCTGAACCAGGCCGACATCGAGACGCCATCGGGCGTGCGCAACCGGGCCATGCTGGAGACCTTGTACAGCACCGGCATCCGGCGTGCCGAGATGATCGGGTTGAGCCTGTACGACGTCGACATCGAGCGCGGGACGGTGATGGTGCGGCAGGGTAAAGGACGGCGCGACCGGCTGGTGCCGATTGGCGCACGCGCCTGCGCGTGGGTGGCGCGCTACCTGCAGGAGGTGCGGCCGCAGTTCGCCCTGACCCTGGACCAGCGCACCCTGTTCGTGACCGACTACGGAGAAGCGTTTGAGAAGAACCGGCTGTCGGACATGGTCAAGCTGCACATGCGCTATGCCGGCTTTGCAAGCGGCGGCTGCCACGCCTTCCGGCACGCGATGGCTACCCACATGCTGGAGAACGGGGCGGACATCCGCTATATCCAGGCGATCCTCGGACACTCGGAGCTGTCGACGACGCAGATCTACACCCACGTGGCCATCGGCAAATTGAAGGCCGTGCACGCGCTGACGCATCCGGCGCGTATGGAGCGCGCTGGCGCGGTTGAGCCGGTGGCGGCGGACGCGGACAAGAGCTGCGACGCCGACGCGCTCCTGGATGCGCTGGAGGCCGAAGACGACGACACCGGCCTTGGCTGAAGCACGGAACTCCGTTACGGCGTAACGATCCAAACATCAGGGAGGAAACGATGGCAAAGACAGCAGCAGAGAGGCAGGCGGCATACCGCGCCAACCGCCACCGGGCCGGCCCGAACGGCGATGGCGAGCGGCGCCTGAATACTTGGGTGAGCACGGCGGCGCACCTGGCATTGGAACGCTTGGCCAGACGTTACGGCGTAACGCAGCGCGAAGTGCTCGAACGTTTGATCCTTGCCGAGGACGAGGGCGTGCTTGCCGGTATCGAGGCGGACACGCCCGAGTGGAACACCTACTTCGGAATGCGGACTGTTACGCAGTAACGCTTGGTCGATGCCCGCCGACAAGTCTGCGAAAAGACCTGGCCAGTCGCTGCGCGATACTGCCAGCCGCTGTGCGGGAGGCAACGGCTACCCTGTGAATCTAGTTTGGCCTACAAAGCGCGCTCGTACCTCGCTTGCGACCGCGCTGCGCCGTCAGTTGGAAAACGGCAACGCAAAGGCACAGCCGCTCCGGGGTAAATCGCGCGTGCCGCGCGCTTTAACATAACGCGGCATTCTGCAAAGTTGCGCCAGTCGTTGCGCTGCGCTCCACTTGGTGGCACAACCGCTGCGCGCCCTGCGGGTTCGCAGAACGCAGCGTTATGTCTGGCGCCCCTGCGCGTCTGCCAGGCCAGCATGTGCGCCTTGAGGCGCATGGCTTCGGTCAGGGTTACGGCGCGCGCTCGTTCCTCGCTTGCAGCCGCGCGCTGCCGTCAGTCAGTCCCCATCCACACAACTGCAACGCCAACTGCCACCCCTGCGGCCGCTGCGCGGCCGCCCCCAAACTTCGTCTTGCACGACATCGCTTTGCGGCCCAGAATACGCGTCTAGAAAAAAATTTAAGAATGCAGGAGGAATATCGGCGCGGGCGCGCGCAAGTGGTTGAAGCGTATAGGGAAATTGCCGCGTCTACGACAAACTCGCGTCAAGGCCAATACATTACAACTACTTCAGGGATTACGATCCGCAGACGGGGCGGTATATCCAAAGCGATCCGATCGGGCTGGAAGGTGGCATCAATACTTATGTCTATGTTGCCGGGGATCCGATTGGGTATTCTGATCAATACGGACTCGATGACGTGAAAATACGAATACCACTCGGTCCTTGGGGGCCAAAACCGAGCATTGATCCCTTGAATCGGCCTATGACCCCAGCTGATTTTAACGAGGATGGCGGCCGAGGACGCGAGCGTGAATCAAGAGATAATGGGCGAGAGCGGGGTGCCAGAGGGGATTCAGGCCCAATGGAAGCCACTTCACGGCGAAGTGAGAAGGAACGTGCTAGCGATCTTCCGAGCTGGGCGCGTAATTTTCAAAAAGATCCAAACGAGAGTTGCGAAGCGTGGGCAACCAATGCGCTGAATAAACAATATGGATGCGATGATCCGAGAGCCAAGAAGCGGGGACCAGGTTCCGAGCACAGTAAATTGAAGAAGAGTTGTGAACGTGGTGGCCGTTGACATAAAAGTGGAATCTTAAGTGATGAAAAAAGAAGATTGCAGGGTTGAGGATGCATATCCCTTTGTATTGTTAATGGGAAGGAAATCGCGAATTCTGCTATGGATCGACGGACATGAAAGTTCTGATTATTTTTTGACGGATGAAAATCGCGTACTTGTTTCATTTTCATCGTTAAGGATTTTGCGATCTGTGATTGATTCCTTGGTGAAACTACACGTGCACTATGAGGAAAGTGTTGAATTTGATATCAACGCATTCTGGAAAAAATTGGGAAGCGTTCGCGCTGGTCGCGGCTCTTCTGTGGATACTTGCAATGTGTTGATTAATGGCTGGAATCATCTGGATGACTTGGTGCGTAGTGCTAGACGGATCGGTGTCCAATATCCGCGTAAGCGCAAGATTGTTGAGCGTGTTTATAAAAAGCTGATTTTTGGATGTCAATTACCTTCATTGACTCCACCGGGCAAAAAGTATATTCCCGTTTGGACGGAAAATGAAGCGACCGAATTACGTCAATATTTGAGGAAAATGTGGGAGGGTATTCTGAAAAATGAACCCACGCTTTTTGGTCGATAAACGTGGTATGAGGGGTGGGAAACAAGCCACCCAAGTTAGCAGTTAATGTCCAGGTTAATGATTTATATTCGATGTTGGCACAAAAATACTTGAAATCAGTTTAAAAGTGGCGGCCGCAAGTGACCTGGCAGTGGCGATGAAACGCGCCAAACGCAAGGCGCTGCCGAAGAACAGGCTTGGACGCATGCTCGAAAAACTGGAGCATCTTAAGGCGAGCGTGCGGGCGAAAGTCGAGCATCCGTTCCATGTCATCAAGAACCTGTTCCGTCATCGTAAGACGCGCTATCGCGGTCTGGCCAAGAAGCGCAACTGTTTACCCTGTTCGGCACTGCCAATCTGATGCTGGCTGGCAGACGATTTACAATCACCGAAACCCGAGGTGCGTCCTGAGCGCCGAAAGGCGCAAGGAATACTGCAAATTTGCTGAAATGCCGGCTGGGGCAACGCTAAAAAAATCATTCAAAGTTCCGACGCGACCGCTTCTAAAAAAACATAGAGCCGCCGAAATCGGCAATTGATCAGTGCTTCCATAGGTCTCGCATACGGGTAAGGTCATGCCGATATACACAACTCCGTCAGCCCAGTCCTTCGCGTAATGGATGCATGGGAGGGCGCGCTAAGGGAGCGGGCATCAGGTCCGACAAACGGACACGAACTGATGTGTAGCTAGAATCGACCGAGTCCGCATCTTCCTTAGGGCAGCTCGAATAACCTGGGAAATCCGAGGCTGGGCGAAAAAAATAGCGGCG
>CBFGOU010000008.1:0-24774 GCA_965650445.1 uncultured Oxalobacteraceae bacterium
CTTCGGACTTCCTGGCGCGCGACGCGGTGCCCGGACAGGACGCCGCCAACCGCATGTTGGTACCGGTCCAGCTGGTGGCCGGCAGCGGCGCACAGGCCATCGAAGGCGACGCCACCGATGCGCGCTGCACCGCCGCCGGCAGCAACGGCAAACTCGCCACCGATGGCACCGGCGCGGTCCTGAGCTGCCAGGACGGCGTCTGGAAGCGCCAGGGCTCGCGCTACTGGCGCGACGCGGTGGCCGGCTACGCCGACCTGCCGGCCAGCGGCAACCAGCCCGGCGAGGTGCGCATGGTCACCGGACTCGGGCGCGCGTTCACCTGGACCGGCGCAGCGTGGGCCGCACTGGCGGCCGACCAGGACGGCAATCTGCTGGTCCCCGATACGCTCACCACCAACCAGCTCAAGCTGAACCGGACCGTCACGGCCAACCAGCCGTGCAGCGACAACGGCACCATGGCGCGCGACGCCAGCGGCCTGATGCTGTCCTGCCAGTCGGGCGTGTGGCGCAATCCGCTGACGTTCCGCCTGGGCGGGCAGGTGTACAACCAGGAATGGACGGTTCACGTCAACGATGGCACGGAAGTGGACACCTGGATCGACCTGAGCACTTTCCCGGGTCCGCGCCCGCTGTACATCACCGGCTACGCCTTTTGCCACGCCACCGGTTTTCCCAGGGCCTACGCCTACGTCACCATGGTAAACCCGAACGGCCCCGGCTTCATGGTCGGCGGCTGCATGTCGCGGCCTGACAGCACCGGTAACGGCGTGCTCAATACGGGCAAGTTCGGCCTGCAGGAGATTCCCGAGAACGTCACGATGCTGCAACTGCACCGCGAGGTGGAGCCGGACGCGCATTGCGCGACCACGTGCCTCGCCGGCCCGACCGACTACATCCAGCTGGCCATCAAAATCTACAATAGCGAATAGGTGAACCCATGAACTCCAGGCAGCACGGCATGAGCATTCTTGAAACCATGGGCGCGCTGGCCATCGCCTCGGCGCTGCTGCTGGGCGTGTCCAGCATGATCGACGCCTCGCTCGACGACGCCAAGGGCCAGCAGGCCGCCCTGTACCAAATGCAGGTGACGGACGCGGCCAACCGCTACATCACCGCCAATTACGCCGCGCTGGCGGCCGGCACGGCCGGCGGCACGGTCGCAACGGTCACCCTGGCGCAGCTGAAAGGGGGCGCCTTCCTGTCCGACAGCTTTGCCGCCACCAATGCCTACGGCCAGGCGCCCTGCGTGCTGGTGCGCCAGCCGGTCAGCGGCAAGCTGGACGCGCTGGTGGCGGGCTTTGGCGGCCGGGCCATCCCGGACCGCGACGTGGCCGCGACGGCCATGCTGGCCGGCAAGGGCAGCGGCTACATCAGCGCGGCGGCGCCGGGCAACGCGCGCGGCGCCTCGTGGGAGCGCATTACCACCAGTTACCGTGGCGTGAGCTGCGGCGGCGCCGGCGGCGCCGTGCTGACCGGCACTGCCGCCAACGACGGCGGGCACCTGGTGTCGAGCCTGTACTACGACGGCCCGGGCCAGCTGTCGACCGATTTCCTGTACCGCAATGCGGTGCTTGGCCGGCCCGAATTGAACCAGATGAATGCGCCGATCCACATGGCCGCGCTGGCCGTCGAAGACGCCAGCGACGCGCGCTGCGCCGCGGCCGGCGACGGCGGCAAGATCGCGGTCGATGCCGGCGGCAGGGTGCTGAGCTGTCAGGCCGGCGTGTGGCGCAGCCAGGGGTCGCGCTACTGGCGCGATCCGGTGGCGAACTACGCCGACCTGCCGGCCAGCGGCAACCAAAGCGGGGACGTGCGCATGGTCAGCGGGATCAACCGCGCCTTCACCTGGACCGAAACCGGCTGGCAGGCGCTGGGTGTCGACCAGGACGGCAATTTCCGCGTACCGGAGACGCTGACGGCCAACCTGGTGCAGCTGAAACAGACCGTCGTGAAGAATGCCGCCTGCACCAGCGACGGCGCCCTGGCCCGCGACGACACCGGCCAGGCGCTGTCGTGCCAGTCCGGACTGTGGCGCAGTCCGCGCGGTATCCGCCTGAACAATGTGGTGCTTGAAAAAGGATGGGAACTAACCGCCGCCGATGGGCCACGCAGTCTCACTATCGACCTGGCAGCGCTGCCGGGACCGCGCCCGCTGTACCTGAGCGGCTACTACACCTGCCATGCCACCGATTCGGCGCCGGCGCTGGCGTCGGTCGACATGCTCGACGCCAGCGGCGCCACCATCGCCTATGCCGGCGGCTGCCTCTCGCAGCTCGACCAGGCAGGGACTGGCGTACAGAATTTGGGATATATCAGCTTGCAAAAGATTCCGGAAAATGTCGCATACGTCCAGCTCAGTTTATCTCCGGGTGCGGCGGCGGGCGACTACGTCCACGGCAAAGTAGTCATTTACAGCGAATAGTCGAAACCGCATGATGAAGTTGACCATGATACGCAGCCGCTGGCTGATTGCCGCCGCGGCGCTGCTCGCCTGCGGCAGCGCCCGCGCATGCTGGGAAGAAGCCGCCGCGCGCTATGGCGTCAATCCCTACGTCCTGTATGCGATCGCCAAGACCGAGTCGAGCCTGAATCCGGCCGCCATGAACCGCAGCAACAAGAACGGTTCCTACGACATTGGCCTGATGCAGATTAACAGCCGCTGGCTGCCGACCCTGCGCAAGTATGGCATCGACGAAGCCCAGCTGATGGATGCCTGCACCAACATCCATGTGGGTGCCTGGGTGCTGGCGCAGAACATGCGCCGGATGGGCAATTCCTGGCAAGCGGTGGGGGCCTATAACGCCCGCGATCCAGGGCTGCGCATGAAGTACGCGCAAAAAGTGTATCGCAATCTTCCGCCGCAGATGATGGCTCAGGAGCGCTGAGCGCAGCGCCTCGTCATTCCTCGCGCGCAGGTGGAACCGCGCTTCGGGGACCGGCCACATATGGTATCAATCGGCCATGCGGACCGAATGATCTTATGGGTAACTTATAGACGAGGAGAAGACATGATTAATCTGTTCCGTGTGGTACGCCGATCGCTGATTCGGCGACAGCTGCGCAGCCTGGAAGAACAGGCCGACAACATTATGCGCGCACGCCAGCATTCGCTGCTGCGGCTGATGGATATCCAGCGCGACTGCGTATCCAAACAGGCGCAGCTGCGGCGCTATACGCGCCAGCAGAACGTGCACGACACCTGGTGACGCCAGCCTACCAGGGCTGATCGATGCGACCGACAAAGCTGCCCAGGTCCAGATCGAGCATCGCATCGAGTGCCAGGGCACGCTGCCGGAGCGCGGCATGGTCGCGCTCCGGGCCATCCTTGAACAGCAGCAGCACCGACTGATTCTGGTCGACCGGCAGCTCAAGGTGGTGCGGAAACACCTGCTTGAGCAGGCTCAGGTGGCCAGCGTGCCAATGCGAACAACGGCGGTCCATGTGGCGTGCCATGACCCCGCCGGGGCGCAGCGCGCGCGCGCAGGCGACGTAGAATGCGGTATCGGTCAGCGAGTCGGCGGTCTTGCCGTGCGGGTCGCAGGCATCGCACAGCAGCACATCGCAGCTTTCCGGATGGGTTTGCACGTAATTGCGGCCGTCGTCGACGACCATGCTGAGCCGCTCGTCGTCGGGCGGCACGCGGAACCAGGAACGCGCGATGGCGAACACGCGCGGATCGACGTCGACACCGACCAGGCGCGTGGTGGACAGGCGCCGGTGCAGGAAGCGGGTCTGCTGGCCCACGCCCACGCCGATCATGACGATGTCGTCCAGACGCGGCGCCAAGGGCAGCGCGTTGAGCATGAGGCGCGCATACGGCGACACCAGGACATCCGGAGCGCCAAGCAGCATTTCACCAAGAATGATTGCATCGTCCCCCGCCAGCAGCAAAAGGCGCAAGCCATCCCGGTCGACGATGCTGTAAGGGGTACCTTCAATGGTGTGGGTAAGTGCTGTCATCGGACTGGCCATGCGGGCTGATTGATACTTGTCATTTTTCATCAGAAACTATTGTAGCGGCTGTATATGGTATGCAACAGCCCATTAGTTCCATCGGGCGCCGGCGCGCGCGCCTCAAGCCCCTTCCCGCGCGCCACTCGAATGCTCAACATTTCTCAATGTCTCAGCAATCCTCACGGATTCATTTCGCCGGCGAATTCGGCTGCTATCGTCCATCCATCGCATAAAACCCACAGAAACCGCCCGGTTGCGTGGAAACCACAACACGATGCTTAAAGGGAGATACACCGCATGAACGCGCACCTGAACACCGACGCGATGTCCGCCGCCGACCACGCTGGCACCGCACCGGTGGCCATCGACATCGACAAGCTGTACCGCGCACACCGGCAGCACCTGTTACGCTTTGTGCAGCAGTACGTGCGCAAGCTCGAGGATGCCGAAGATGTCGTGCAGCAGACCTTTATCGAAGCGATGCGCTGCGCCGAGCGTTTTTGCGGCCTGTCCAAGCCATCGACCTGGCTGTTCGGGATTGCCTTGAACCTGGCGCGCAACCAGATCCGGCGCAACTGCGCCAATCAGTATCAGGCGGTCGACGGAAACTTCATGGAACAAATCGTCGACAGCCACGCCGACCCGGCCATGCTGATCGAATTGCGCCAGATCGCCGCGAAGGTCGATGCCATGCTCGACGCGCTGCCGGTCAACATCCGCACTACCTTCGACGCCGTGCTCGATGGCGAATCGACCTACGAACAGGCGGCCGCGCAGCTGCATATCCCGGTCGGCACCGTGCGCTCGCGGGTATCGCGGGTGCGCGCGGCGGTGCGTGCGGAATGGCGTGGTTCCATTTAGGCCGCGGGCCTGCTGATGCGTTTCGACGCAAACCACGCCGCGGCCTGGTCCGAGGTGGCGAGGATGGCGTCCATCAGGCTGCGTTCATCGGTCAACTCGGCGATCGGCACCCGGCGCACGCCGATATGGCGGCCTTCGTCGGCATGCCACAGATACTCGATCCCCTGCGCGGCCTGCTGCGCCAGCGCTTCGCTGGCCTGGGCTGCAAAGCCGGCGCCACGGCGCCGGGGCAGCAGGGCGGTAATGACCAGATAGTGGCCGTCCGATGCCTGCACGGTGGTGCGGGTCAGGATGTCGCCCAGTTGCAGCTCCAGGACCGGCACTTCCTGAGCCGCTTCACCGGTCAGTTCGATCAGCTCGCGCAGCACGCGCGTGACCTGCGCCACGGAGCCATCGAACGCAAAGTCAGGCATTGATGATTGCTGCGGCAAGATCGACTTCATGGGGATGGGGGGCGTAATGAAGGATAGGCAAGCGTTCATTGTATAAGTATTTATTGGAATAGCAAATGGCGCGGCGCTCAGCCTTTTTTGGTGAGCCGGCGCAGGCGGTGCCAGTAAAAATCGTCTTCGAGGGCGCGCGCGAACCGCCTCCACGCATCGGTATGAACGGGTTGATCGGGGGTGCATTCGGGGCGGAAGAAAGGAATCATCGTACTCACGCAGCAAGGAGGGTGGGGAAGGGCGGTCAACGCCTGAGCGCCCGCTTGCATGAGTGCGATGTGCTTCGGCTGCGGTTCCAAATGGACCGCAGCCGACCGGCCCGTTGGGCCATGCCGGGCATTAGCCGGTTTAACGCGCCGCTGCCGCTTGTTTGGCGCGCTTTGGCTTTGCCTTGGATGCGTTGAGGTCGATGGCGGCGCGCACCAGCGCCTTGAAGGCGTTAACGTCGACGTCATCGCCTTCGTGGATATCGATGGCGCGCCGGACGTTTCCGTCCAGGCTGGCGTTGAACAGCTTGGCCGGATCGGCCAGCGCGGCGCCTTTGGCGAAGGTCAGCTTGACTTTGTCCTGGTAGGATTCGCCGGTGCAGATGATGCCGTCATGCGACCAGACCGGCGTGCCCATCCACTTCCATTCCTCCACGACGCCGGGGTCTTCTTCCTTGATGAGCTGGCGCATTTTGCTCAGGGTGTGGCCGCGCCAGTCGCCCAGGCCGGCGATGCGTTGGTCGATCAATTCGGATGCGGACTGTTCGCTGGTCGATGCGGATGGTTTCATTGCTCCTCCTGATTCTGGTCGATGAAGTCGGCGTTAGTCGAGCTTGGCCACCACTTGCTCGAGCTCGGAGAGGAAGTTCTTCCACCCGGCCTTGGCGCCATTGTAGGCCTGCTCCTGACCAGGCTGGAATCCGGATTGTTCCATCCTGAGATGGGTTGCCGTTCCCTTGGGGGTGAGGGTCCAGGTGACGACGCTTTCGAGTCCGTAGGCGGCCCAGGTGTACGACAGCGTTTTGTTCGGCTCCACTTCGAGCACCTGGCACTCGACGGCGCCCCAGTCGGCGCGCAGGCTGAAGCGGTGGTCCGCAACCGGCACGAAATCGTTCTTCATCAGCCAGGCCTCGATCAGGTGCGGCTGCGTGAGGGCACGCCAGATCTTTTCGGCCGGGTAAGCAATCTCGCGTTCGACGATGACGGAGCGCGTTTGCGTCGAGGTATCGTTCATTGGTCCATCCTTTTTAAGAGGTCTTCGAGGTCATCGAACCGGCTCTCCCAGAACCGGGTCATTTGGTTTGTCCAGTCGATCAACGGGGCAAGCTCACCGAGTTGCGCGCAATAGTGGGTCTGGCGCCCGTCGCGCCGGTCAATCACGAGGCCAGCCTGCTTCAGCACGCCCAGATGCTTCGATACCGCCGGCTGGGAGATCCCGGCCTGCGCCGTCAGCGCCCCGACCGTCTGCTCTCCTTCGCGGCAGAGTTTTTCGAAAAGGGCCCGCCGGGTCGGATCGGCCAGTGTTCTGAAGAGAACGTCGTGCGCATTTGTCATTGGAGATCCATAACTACTCGGTTATGGATTCAAGTATAGCCAGCCAGTTATGGGTTGGTCAAGCGGCATTTTGAACGACTTCGGTCGACCGGTAAAATGCCGAGTCCGCCGACCCTTTCGTGGACATTTAAAAATAAGGGCACGACTCCATGAATATAACGTTGGCGATTGCAAGCACGTACGGCCTCCTGGCCGCTTCCATCATTGCCGCCTGGCTCAAACCAAAGCGCATAGGTAAAAGCCTGACATTGCCTCTTTGGGTGCCCGTGTTCGCCACTGCCTGCCTGAGTGGCCTGGCAACGGGGCTGGTGACGTGGGGCGGAGCCCTCGTTCTGGCTGGGTTCGCGGCGCTCGCCTGCACTGCCAAAGCGTGCAAACCGGGCCTGATCAAAGTCGCGCTGCTCGTAGGGACGGGATGGATGACACTGGCACTGGCCATGCATAAATTTGCTGGCTTCGCTAATCCAGCGCTGCTGTCGAACATGCGGGTCAGCGAAGGGGCGCCGCTGTTTACGCAACGCCTCAACTTCGACACGGCAGCGGCCGGTCTAATTCTGCTTGGTATTTTTTGTGTTCCGGCACGAACCCGAACCGGGTGGCGGGAGGCATTGCGCCCATACCCGGTGATGCTGGCGACGCCAGCAGTCGTACTCCTGATTGGGCTTGGCGTGGGTTACGTCCATTTTGATCCGAAGATTGTTGCTTACACACCCGTATTTTTCGCATGCAACCTGCTGTTCACCTGTGTGACCGAGGAGGCATTCTTTCGCGGTTTTATTCAGCAGCAGCTTACGGTCGGAATGAAACGGTGGCGCTCAGGCCCCTACATTGCCATGGTCACGGCCGCGATCCTGTTCGGGATTGCCCACGCAGGAGGCGGCCCCTTACTGATGGGTCTTGCTGCGCTCGCCGGCCTTGGATACGGATACGCCTACCTCCGCAGCCAACGGATTGAAACCGCGATCCTGACGCACTTCGCGTTGAACGCGCTGCATTTTGTCGCGTTCACCTATCCCCGTACGCTCTGATCGCAGGCGGTCATGTTCAATCTTCCAATCCAGGCTCCCAGCCATTGACGAAGACCGCCTGCCGGCGTTGCTGCGCTGTGGTTTATCCTACAGCGCGATTTGCGCAAGAACCCGAGTTAAAGGCCCGGAGCCGTTCAATCAAGATGTCGGGATCGCGCTCATCCATGAGCCGGGATGCGTCCTCCATTTTCAAGAAGCGCTCGTTCACAATATGTTCCAGGAAGCCGACCAGGCCATCATAAAAACCGTTGACATTCAATACCCCGATGGGCTTGTCGTGGAATCCGAGTTGTGACCAAGTGAGGATCTCGAACAGTTCCTCCAGTGTGCCTATTCCCCCCGGCATCGCGATAAATCCATCCGAGAGAGCTGCCATCAAGGCTTTGCGTTCGTGCATATCTTTCACGATGTGCAGACGCGTCAGCCCGACATGGCCAACTTCCTTGTCCATCAAGGCACGTGGGATCACGCCCGTCACTTCTCCCCCAAGCTGCATTATTTCGTCAGCGATGACGCCCATTAATCCGATATTGCCGCCACCGTAGACCAATGTGGTATTGCTTTCCACCATGGCCCTGGCCAACGATCTTGCCGCGTTCGCATAAACTGGGGAAGCGCCAATAGCCGAGCCGCAATAAACGCAGAGTGACTGAAACTTAGGCTGCATGGCTTGTCCCCATTTCAGGCATGGTGACGGGCGCACGGAACGAGAGCGGAAGTTCGCCTTCCTGCCAACGTGCATAAACCAGATATTCGCGGGCGATTTCCTCCGCCAAGTGTTCGATGTTTGCCCACGAGAGGGCGTGGGGCAAATCGCTGACAGGAATGCCGTACCGCGCGGCGTAGGCGATGACTGTCCTATAGCCAACGATGCCGTTAAGCACCGCGTGCGATCGCGCATCTGTCCATAGGCAAGCAATTTCATCCAACATGGACCGCGTACCATCGGATGGCTTCAACATTTCTTGAATGCGGGATTGGGCCGTCGACAGGTAAGTCGGAATTTCTTTCAGATGTAATCTTTGCCAGGAATACTGGTAAGCTTTCCAGTATGGATCTGCTTTGATGGCCTGAAGCAGCGAGACGGACCCGCCTTCGAGAATGATCAGCGGCTCTCTGCGAGCAAGTCGAGCCAAGTGCTCGCGAAGGAGGGCGTTGGCTGTCTCGGCGGGCAATTCGCTGTCGACAACCTTGCAATCGCGGATGTAGATTCTGCGGGTCGAGCGGAGCTCGGCTGCGGAGGGGCGGCCGCTCCCCACGGCCAGCTCGGGAAAGCATTGAATGCGATCAAGTACGAGGACGGGAGCTCCTGTCTGCTCGGCAAGCGACACAGAGCGGCTTGTCTTTCCTGTCGTGGTCGGACCAACGATAAAATGCAGCCGGGTCATAGCACGCTGTCGAGAACGAGGTGCGGACGGGCATGTGTGAATGCCATCGGGAACCAGGCAGAGAAGTCGCCCGGGCTTTGACGCAAGCGCGCGGCCAGCGAATCAGCCGACACATATTCCCATTCGCTCACCTCTGCCGGATTCGGCACTGGCACGTCTTCGCAGACACCGATGAAGATGAAATCGATTTCACGTTCAATCAAACCATGGCCCACGTCGGCCTCGTATTGAAAGACGCCGAAAGGCTTGAGGTCACAGTCAATCCCCATTTCCTCACCCAGACGGCGGCGGGCCGCAACTTCTACTGTTTCACCAGGACGTGGATGCCCGCAACACGTATTCGACCAGCGACCAGCTGAATGGTATTTCACGGCGGCCCGGCGCTGCATCAAGATGTCCCCGTCACCGTTGACAACGAATACGGAGAAAGCCCGGTGCAATAGTCCCTGTTCGTGCGCCCACAGCTTCGGGGCGGAACCGATCGCGTTATTGTCTGTGTCTACCAGGATCACATGTTCTTCCGCTGAGTTGGAACTGATGTGATCGGCGCGCGTGTCGTCCAGTGACGTGGAAATGCTTGTCATTAAATATTCTTTCTATAAAGGAGTCGATACCGTCATTTGCCACGAATGGCGATAGGAACCGTAAGGTCCTTCGACATTGTAGTGACATACAATTTGTTTATTTCGGCAAAGTTACCAATTATTACAAACATTTACCACATGGAAATGAAGTCTATATAGTTGGATACAAGGTCGGCCGCTTGCGCAGCGAATAGAATCGGTGCGGCAATCGGCTTGGCGGGGATGGCGAGCGCCACCGGCGACTGAGGTTTGGCCGTGTGAGCGCTGGTGCGGCCCTGCGCTCAAGGCTCCCCGTTGCGGCCGAACTCGCGGAAACCCGCGCGTTCGCTCAGCCGCTCATAATATTCCGCGATCGCAGGATAATGCGGCCGTTCCATCGGGGTCAGCAACCAGCGGTTAAGGGACAGGCCGAGCACTACGTCAGCCAGCGAAAACGCCTCGCCGCTGGCGAAGCATGCAGTTGCCGCCAGCTGGCGTTCGAGAATCCCGATGTGCCGGTTCCAGCTGGCGATGCTCGCCTGTATCTGGTCCGGGTCGCGATGCGCCGGGCTACCGCGCACCAGTGCCATGAAGGCATAGCGCCAGGAATTGTTCAGCTCAGTGGCCTGCCAATCCATCCATTGTTCTACGCGGGCGCGCGCTTGCGGCTCAGTGGGCAGCAGCGTACCCGGGCCATACCTGGCGCACAGGTAGCGGCAGATTGCGTTCGATTCCCACAGCACGAAGTCGCCGTCGACGATGACGGGAACCATTGCGTTCGGATTGAGCGCCAGGAAACGTTCTTGCGAAGTCGAGTGGAAGCCGCTGCCCCAGTCCTCACGCTCGAATTCAATGCCAAGTTCGGCACAAGTCCACAACACCTTGCGCACGTTGATGGAGGATGCTTTTCCCAGAATTTTCAGCATTTGCGTGGCGCCTTGTTCACTACACTTGATTGGGGTTCGGCGGCGGAGCGGGCGAACTCATGCCGGCTCAAGCCCTTGCAGCAGCGACAGCAGGCCAGCCGCGAAATCGGTCTCAAAGTCATACCGCAGCGCTTGCAGTTCCGGCAGCGCAAGCACGCTGGCAAGGGCTTCGGCCGGGTTGCTGAGCGGCCACAGCCCGATCAGCAGCGCTATCGCCAGGCGTACGAAGGTGACATATGCAGCAAACGGCAACGCCGGCGCGCTGCGCTGCAGTTCTTCCGCCACATCCGCCATCAACGCCAATGAGCGCAGCTTGAATTCGGTCAGCCGTTCACGCGACACGTTGTGCTCGATGACTGAGGGCAAGATGCTGAACAGGCGGCACATCAGCGGATAGGCCGCGCTCGCGCCGGCGAAAGCCTGCGCAATCTGCTGCGCCGTGGGCTGCGGTGTGGCGGCGAGCCGCGCGCCCAGTTCGCGCCGCCACAGCGCCGATTCCTCTTCCAGCAAGGCCAGCAGTAAAGCCTCGCGATTTTCAAAGTACCGGTACACATTTGACTTGGTCATCTGGGCCCGGCGCGCCAGCTCGTTCAGGCCAAGCTCGCTCACTTCCATGCCACCGTGCAGGGCCGCTTTGGCCGTTGCCAGCAGATGCAGCCGGCGCTCTTCCTTTTGTTCTGGTCGGCGCGCGCGCTGGAATGGCTCTGGTGTTGACATAAAAATAAGTAGACAAGAAAGGCAGGAGGTCCCGCAACTGTATCGGCTACGACAGCGATTGACAAGAGACCGGTGGTCTTATATATTGGAGACCACTGGTTCTTTATTTATGACGTCTTACATTGGAGCGCAATATGTCTAGCCCACTCATGGTTCGTTCGGAACTGCTCGCCAAGGATTTGGCCGGCAAGACCTACGTTGTCACCGGGGCCAATTCCGGCATCGGCCTGGTCACCACGCAGCAACTGGCCAAGCAGGGCGCCACGGTCGTCATGGGTGTACGCCGCGTCAAGGAAGGCGAACGCGTTGGCGCCGAAATCCGCCGTGAGGTGCCTGCGGCCAAGCTGGTAGTGTTCCAGCTGGAGCTGGGCGACCTGGCGTCGGTCCGCTCATTTGCCGCTGAAGTCAACCGGCACTATCCGAAACTGCAGGGGCTGGTCAACAATGCCGGTGTCATGAATACTCCGTTCGGCCACACCACGGACGGCTTCGAAACGCAGTTCGGCGTCAACCACCTGGGGCATTTCCTGCTCACCAATCTGCTGACGGACGGGTTGAAAGCCGGGGCGCCATCGCGGGTGGTCAACCTGTCGAGCTACTTCCATGAGTTTTCGATGGGCCGGAAGGGAGAGATCCACTTCGACGATCTGAACTACCAGCGGCGCCCGTTCGACTCTTGGGAAGCGTATGCGCAATCGAAGCTGGCCAATCTGCTGCACGCGCGCGAGCTCGGTCGCCGTCTGGCGGGAACCGGCGTCACCAGCGCCAGTGTCAACCCCGGCTTTGTACGCACCAACCTGATTTCGACCCCGCTGCCGAAGTGGCTGCAGCGCCTGCTGTTGATACCGCTGCTGCGATTGGCCGGCATGATCGAGCCGTGGGAGGGCACGCAAACTACCTTGCATGCGCTGCTGGCGCCGGAAGTGGAAAAGCAATCGGGTGCCTACTACAGCCAGATCGCCCGCTACAAGGATAAAGCCTCGCGTCGGGGCGGCTGGCCGCTGCGCTCGCCCAACCCGGTGGCGCACGACGACACCGTGGCCGAGCGTCTGTGGAGTGTTAGCGAGTCGCTGGTGCAAGCGAAATAGGTGGCCTCGTCGTGGCCGAGGTCGTCAGCGACCTTCTACTTCGATGACCTTAGGTATGTTCGTAATCCGTGAGTAACGTGAACGCTAAGCCGCGGAGGTGGTGACGGGTCCATGGCCATGCCAAGCACGTCGTACCGTTCCCAGTACGAAAGCCATAAAGACGAGCTGGGCGCCGAACGAAGCCAGATCAAAACCATAGGTCACGCCAACGGAGGCGTTTATCAGAACATCGCTGACAATAATCAGTGTGGTGAGTACGATGCCCGCTCGTGGTCGTGTTAGTAGCAAGAGAACCGCCAACGAGTCGAAGAACGTCAGCGACGTCCAAAAAGTGGCGTAGAACGGATGGATGCCACCATAGTTCCACCAGATGCCGTGTTCAAACAAGATGCGCGCATGATTCCAGGCTGCGCCTGTCATGCATACTGCGTATAGAACTCGAATGACGGACGACGGATTCTTCAAACTATTCGGCCTCTGGTACACGAACTTAATTCGGTAAACGTTCAGTTAGTATCTCATCAATATGGGTGCCACATGAAGCGGTTTATCGAAGGCGAGAATCGCGTGCAAGGTACCGCTGCTGCCCCAGCGCCTGGACGACTACGTGGCCGAGGAGAATCCGGTCCGCGCAGGCGATGTGGGACTCAGTATTGCCTATCAAGCGCGCATCGGTGGCTTGCCGGTAATGCCAGGCCCCATTACGGAGTGGCGGTTCAACGGCGTCTCCTTCGACGGATTCGACTCCAGCCAGTGTCTGCTCAAGGAAACCAAGGCACGGTATGGCCAGTACTTCGACACGTAGAGCGCCTGGGCGAACGGCTGGAGGCCCAGTCCGTGCTCCACCAGCGCCGACGCGAGCGCCGTCCTTGACTTTACCTTCGTCCCGATGCGACCTTGCGTTTTTTCTCCGCGTCTTCTAAATCTCGACGACTTTACGTAGTAAGCTCGGTGACACTCGCCACTGCTCGCCATCACATAGCAGGGAATAGGTTTTTGTGTTCATGCGGGTAATCGTGCCGATGCGTTCACGCAGATGTTTATCAGTGAAGCTGACCGTATCACCCAGCTTAAACGCCGCGACATCAGAGCGGCGTGGTGTAGCTTGCGCTGCGTGTTCGGCACGCTGAGCTGGATCGGCAACAATGGCGGCGTAAGGCAACTTCCAGTGCGTGCGCGTGATGTCATCCTGAACGGTTACGGTTGTAGGGTGGAACTGAAGCACGCGAGCTGGCGCCAAGGTGCCGCGACGGTGGTCGAAATACATGACCTGTGCGCCGAGGTGCAGATGGCGTCGCACTTCAAGAATGCGCTGCGGGTCGTTAAGCATCTGGTTGACCGCCAGGCTCAGTTGATAGAGGTCGATGCTTGGAGCGATGCGCAAGGCATCAATAAGACGAGTATCCATGTCGCCAGTTTATCGCAGGCAGCGCTGTCTCGCGCTCCCACGAGGGTGCGCCAGCTTGCATCGGTGTGCCATCTTCGTTGATAAGCAGGCAGTTGAGGCGGCGGTCTCACCGTTACATGACTTGGCCCGTCATATGCAAACCGTCACAAGTCCGCAATTCCTTGCCAGCTTGTCGGGATCGCGTTCGCCATCAACGATGGCCCGGATGATCCTCATACCGGTGACGCCTAAAATTGTAAATTATAGCTGTGGCACAATTTAAGATAATTCTCCGGCGCAACTTACGGGATCCAGCGTTGCAATCTTACCTATCCCGACTGAGCCGCCAATCTTAAAGTCGCCAGCGCTTTAACAGCAGGATAGTCTTTGTGCTTTGGAAAGCGCGAACGGTAATATTCGTTCCAATAGCTGATGGCGCGGCACTCGAGATACTCGCAGTATTTGGCGTTCTCTTTGAAGAAAGCTAGATATCTAAGTTCAACCCCATCGAGGAATCGCTCATGGATTGGTTGGATGACTTCGATTACGTATTCGCCAAGAAGTTGAACGACATACGACGCAGTCCACTCCACATCAACTTCCAAAAGACGGCGAACGCATTGTTCGCGCATATGGCCATCGTAATGGCGTGTCCCCAAACAAAGCGCAATTAAGGCGGCTTCGCCTTGACGATCCATGCAATTCGCGAGCTGCTGCTTGTCGTAATACACACGATAAGGAATACTCAGGAGTTCCCCTGCCACGTGAACTGAGATCACGGTGTCCGAGGGTGAATGCATCTGACCACGGGCGAGCGTCGAGACTGAACTCTTGACCGGTTCCACCAGTTCTGCGGGAAAAGCGTGAATTTCCGCGTCTCCGTTTCCGCTTTGCCGCGCAAAAGAAAAGATCAATCTGAATCCCGTAACGTTGGAAGGCGCACTGCCGGTACGTCATCGCCAGCCGCCCGACCAACTTTATTGTTTACCGACCGACTTTATTGTTTCGATGAATAGATCAAATTATGTTTGTCAAATCGAAGCCCATAAAATCAACAGTTTAGGCAAGTTATCGTTCCGTCAATGTTTGTCAAATTACGCTCTGCGGTAGTTGTGCGCCGTATTTACTAGTGTTCAATGTTTGTCAAATTACGCACGCAAACAGCCGACCGGCAAGCCTCTACTGCATTCCTCTACCTGTACCGTCGGCGCTTGGCTGGGTGCGGACACGTTTCAGTGCGTCTCAAGGAGATCTACACAAGCCAGCGAGTCAGCTGAGTCAACAAGATTTAGGGCTATGTCCGCCTTTGCCACGAGTTCAAGTGGCTCAATATTCTGCACATAGTGGCCATGCGTGACACGATCCATACCGGCGCCGGCCAGCTTCGCAACTGTGCGGAGACCCGCCGTAAGGGCGACGCTGTCGAGTCTTCCACCGTGCAGGATAAGATTCCTCTGCCGATAGAGCCGGTGGAACGAATCCGAGATCACCTCGCGGATGATCGACAGGCCCGTCTTCGGATTCTGGAACAACTTAGCCATCCGTGTAACTGCCGCCTGGTCGTTCCAGCGCGTCAATTGTGGCATCGTTCCGTGGATGATCATGTCGCCGACGACCCTTGACCGCTCGCGGTTGGTTTGCGCGACCTCTAATGCTGGATAAGCGCCCGGCTGCTCTTCTTGGACCAGATGAGACAGTCTGGTCAACTCAGCGCGAGGGAACGAACAGGTAACGAGTGCGGCAAGATTGTCAGCTGCAGATGACCGGTTGCCAGGGGGTGCCAAGAGGCCTTCAATGGCTCCCCACCCTCCGGCGACTGCTGCACCCGGGGAACTTCCATCCAAGTGCGCGAGCAGATCAAGGGCCGCATCGAGACTATTATTAGCGTCGGGTGAAAAGATGCGGTCCTCGCGGTACAGCTCTTTCACCTCAACGCCCCTTCTGTCGTGGTCCAGGTCGAACGGCGCCGTGGCACCAGCGATCCACAACTTCGGGTACCGCTGGAGCGGCTGACCAGTAGCCAAGAGCGCGCGCGACGCGTAACGGTCTGATTCACTGCGAGCCAACTGGACGGCCCCATGGATATCGCGTGCACGCACGGTGAGGATGAGCGCAGCCGCAACCCGTATGCCAGCGGTGTCAAAGCCATGTCCGCGGAGCCAAGTCATTGCGTCAGCGGCGCACAGCCACGAGGTAGGGATTCCATTTAGCAGCCGCGGCGGGGAGCTAAAGGCCAGCATCACTTCAAAATCACGCGGCGGAGCGGCGGTCATCTGTTGGTGGAGTTCGTCGCAGAGGTTCGCCAACGAAAACGGTACCGGCGCCTGGATGCGCTGGTTGATAAAGTCTCGGAGATACGGACCAGAGAAGCCGGCATCGAGAAGGTGCCCGGCGACGCTGCGGGCGAACAATTCGACATTGAAATTTCCGTTTGCTACGTGTCTACCCCATCTGGCAAGGTAGTCGTTCCGCACACGCTCCGCCATCTGCTTGATGCTGTAGTGGCCTACAGTAAACGCTGCCGGCACCTCCTTGAGGTGCTGGTTGACCATACCTTTTTCCGCGCCGGTAAATACTGGATGGTTTCCCACACGTTTCCGGATCGATGTCATCGTTTGGTTGATCGATGCTGGGCTAAGATGGCCATCGCGCTGCATGGCCACCGCCTCAAACAGCTCGTCCAGTGCGAGAATTACGCCAATGCCCCAGAGTGATCGGTTCCACGGACTACGGTTCGATACGAACTCCAAGAGTCGGACAACGGCCAGATTTTCAAGATCGTTGACAGAGTATGCCATGTGCTCTAGAATCAAATTTCGGCTAATGAGTGACCATACCTTGCTAGCACACCCTCTAGGTGGGGTTCGACCCCGGCGGAGCTGAAACCTTACGGTCTAGGCCCCAAAAGGCTCGTTCCCCCAGTTATTTGAAAAGGCCCTGCGACGCAGGGCCTTTTCTTTTGTCCACTCCGCTTTACCGCGTTGCAGATGTGTAATTTTATCATTACCCGGCTCGCGGCTGTGGTCGAGGAAAGCCAACCGCAGAGAAAGCCAGGGATGCGCCGCTCAACGATGCAGCGTCCAGCCTATAGGAACTCTAGCAGGAGCGACATTGTTGCGGCGAAGAATTTACTTCTATTTTCGAAACTTGTGTGGTTTGTACGCTATTCTTAACTGGCGCCCCACAGTACTTTTGTAGGCGCCCTGAAATCGCTTCTTGCTAGCGACCTTTGGATCTTTCGCAAGGATTTCGAGCAAAGGAATAAAGGTGTCGCTAATTTTTTGATTGTAGTGGCCGCTCGTCGGCTTGGTATGCACAATCATGTTAAAGGCGAGCATCCGCTTTTCACTCCCCTGACGGGCGAGTTTATAGACTAATTCGATAAAATCGGTGCCGGCTCGTCGTCCCGCGCCGCGTAGCAGGCGGGGTGCTCCATGAAAATAATGTCCCATTGCCAAGGTTGCTTCCCGTTCCATCTCGATATGCAAGTCACCTCGGCCACCTACGTCGAACCAACCGCCCTGATTCATAATTTCAAATGCAGGCACAGGGGCAAGTTCGTCGACTAGCCGAGTGCAGACTTCATGCAGAACCCATTCACGGAAAAAATCCCTGCGCCATGAGGTTCCTGGTCCATTGCGTGGCTCTGACTGTACTGACTCGCCGGATTTAGGCGCCTGGCGCTGCCGATAATCTTCCTTGGCGGATGCGGCGTTCTCGAGAGCGTACTGAACAACACTATCAACCACTGCGGAGTACCCATCAATTCCCGGCACTCGTTCACGTACGATGTCGAACATCTTGTCGACCACGCGGATTGCCATATCTTTCCCCAACCCGGCTTGTTCACAGCCGTTCAGAGACCCCATGCATGCCCGTAGTGCATCGATATCAGTGACTTCGTCAATTATGTCGAATGCAACCGCACGGTAGTAGCTTGAGAAACCGAATGCACCAATGGTCCGGTAATGGGCGCGCACGAAATCAAGCCGCTCGGCGGGAGTGAATGCCGTCGAGTCTGCCCACTCCGCGAACATCATGGCGGCAAGAAGTAAGCGGCGATCCGGGCCTTCGGTACTGACTGTCGCGCCTGACTGCACAACGAATTGAGCGATGTGTTGCTGCGTATCGGGACTAAGTTTGGGCGCTGCAAACAAGATCGCCGCCGCATTACGACCCAACTCAAACAGGGGCTGTCCCAGAAGAGCGTCAAGCGTGGCACGTCCGCTTTCGCTGTCCGCAAGCATCAGGAAGAATTCAAGCACACTCTCCTTGAGCATTAGCAGATCATTCTCGTTACTGGCGAGTTCGGCGCACAGGCGGGCAACAATCGTTGCGTTATCCTGCCCTGCCAGGACCAGTTCCAGATATTTCGCCGCCTCGTATCCCCACAACATCACAAATTCGGCATCAAGCCAAACCTGATGTCCATCGCGGCGTTTCAGCAAGCCCGACGCAATAAACCGGTCGAGAGCATCCCGAAAGTCGTTGGTGACGAACGGCATTCGTCCTTCACGGCAGCGCTCGTCGCTGTCAACGTTGAAGCTGTGGTCATCCAGCCGGGAACCGTCGCCAGGCAGCAAGGCGGCGGCTGTCGCCCTCAAGTAGCGCCCGACGTTCATGCGGGAAGACTCAGAATCACCAAGCGGCCGCACTTTTTTCTTGTGCAATTCGTCAACGATACTGAGATGGTTAAGATCTCCAGATTGCAGCGCATCGATACACCATTGCTCACCCATTGAGGCGAGGATCCAAGCGAACCATGGCAATGCCATATAGCGCCGCAGTGCGCCGGTACGCAAGCGGACAGGGCCGAGCCTGTCGTCAATTGCAACCGACGTGCGCCAGTCGTTGCCGAACCTGGACGACAGAATCGCCTGCCCGACACCATCCTCCACACACATGCGGTCCAGGTCCAGCCAGCCGCCTTTGACCGGGACAATGAGCGCGCGCGGCGTCGAGTCAATGTCATTGAATAAGAAGCCATATTCTTCCCAGAAGCTGGGCGGTTCAACGGGCATGGCCAATCTGTCGAAATATGTGTCTTGCAGCGTTACGATCCAGCGTATCGAACAATGCTGGGTTGCGTCTGCAATAAGGTCCTGCAATGCACGGCATGCCTCTGCGCACGATTTCTCATCGGACAGGACATGTTGCATGTCGTCGAATGCGATCACCAACTTGGGCGGTTGTGGTGGACGATCGGAAAAATATGTAGAGCAAGCGTATTCCCGTGCCATTGCGAAACCGTCGAGCGATTCCTGAAATTCCGCAAGGGTGGCAAATGGCCGTCCAGTTGCCTTGAGCAGTGCCGCAACAATCGCTTGTTCTAGCGAAGACGTCGTGGGCCCCGCGGTTTTCGGCCAAGCGACAGGCAGCACCCATTCGGTCGCATGTTGCCGTTTCATCAGCCATTCTAAGAAATGGGTTTTGCCTGATCCGCTGCTACCCATCAGGAAGAAGCACGTTCCGCGAGGCGTTGTGGGTTCAATGTGCCGTCTGATGCGGGCGATCGTATGCCTGGCATCGCTCTCCGACTGCCCGTCGCCGCGGTTCCCGATATCCGCCTCGATCTGGTCGATGAGGGTGACAAGCTCGTCACACAGTTCCGGGAATGGGGTGTGAAATTCCAGATTCTCCAAGCGCCCAAATAGCCCCCTGCGCAACCCGATCGTCTCGAGGAAGGTGGTTAATTGCTCGACCATCTGGCGTAAATCCGTGTGCCAACTCACGGCGGGCATGAACATCGTCCACGCTTCTTCGAGCGATCGTGGAATCGGACAGCCAACATGACGGTCCCAGTTGCCATTGTCCCGAAGAGGTGTCCTTGGCCATTCGACGCGCTCGAGGTCGAAAGTCGACGTTAGCAGACCAAGCTTATAAGTGTGCTTCTGTGGTGTGTCCGATAAATGCTTTACGACGTTCATGATACCGTGCACCCCGTGCAGCCACGCGTGGTCGGCAATCATGTCAAGCAAGGCAAGCGTATCCCCGATATCAACATGTTGCGGTAAATCGGCCGCGAGTGTTTCAAGCTGTGCAGGGGTGATATTAGCGAGCAAATCCTGCAATCCGGTGCGAAACTCTTCCGATTGCGCCAAACGCAGCAGGGCAAGCGCTGATTGCACACTGGCAGCATCCTGAGTAGCGGCGTCCGGAAGCTCGGTTAATAAGAGCCCGACCACGCTTCCATTCGAAAACACCGGGCTGCCGGATGCACCTGCCCATGATACGCTGCCACCTTCGGACACCCGCAGTTCCAATACATGGTTGCCGCGTTCGTGTCGTATGCTTTTGATTTTCCCGGTCAGGGTTACCGGCGCAGCATCCGCAATTTTCGGATAACCTGGCGCCGACCAGGATGTACCGACCGACGCGCCCCATTCGCACACCGGTAAGATTTGCAATGGCGGCCGCTTGGCGCCAGTCAAGTCGGGTGACACCCTTAGCAAGGCTACATCGGCGCGGCTGTCGCAATTGACCGGTTCTAGTCCGATCTTCGTGTCCGTGTCGTCGCATATGAGCCAATAGCTGACGTCTGCGAATTCATGCAACCATCTGGATTTTGGGTCGTCGGAGACCACGTGGAAGGCCGTCGCCACGACATTTCGATCGATGACCCAAGCCGTTCCCCGGTTGATGGCTTCGCCGTTGGCCTTCCTTGCCTCCAGTCGGTAGCTCTTCATGCCTGAGCGCCTTCGTAGACACGCAGGTTCTTCGACCGCACATGACCGTTTGCGGCAACCGACAGGTCAGCGAAATGCGGCAGCATCGCCTTTACGCCATTTGGTTGCAACAATTGACGCAGAAAGGGCACAAGGGCTTGACACGTGGCATCATTCAAGACTTCGGGCGGGATACGGAAACGATCGATCCAGGTACCGGTGTTGATATACACTCCGTCGCCATAATGCCGTATGCGCGGCAAGTGCGTGTGTCCCATCACGACGGCCTGCAGGCCTGAAATCGCCTTGAGCATACGCTCGGCCTCGACGCCGTATTGCTGTGCATCGCCATGGATTACATCGCTCTGGTCGGCATCGACGATCTTTTTCATGCCTAGCCGGATCTTGTTCAAACGCTCGGTGGGAATGGGCAGATCATGCTCCAGCATGTAGGCCAGACCGTCCTTTTGCTTATATCGCCAACTGTCGAGCCAGTCGCTCCCGCTGGAGATCGTCCGTTTGACTGGATGCAGCAACGAGTAGTCAGAAGCAAACAGTTCGCGCAATTCTTCATCCAATTCTGCTTCGCCACTTCCAGTGGCTGCGATGGCGGTTTTGCCCTTCTTGGGCGTTTTCTCCGCAAGCTTTTGGCCGTAGTAAAGCTGCGCGATTTTTGCAATATCGGAGCGCAGTTCCGGCTCAAATTGAAGCATCAACAGTACGAGCAGATCTCCCTCAGGCTGAATCGTCGGCAGGAAGGGGTATCGGTGTTTGAGATCGTTGACGATCTTGTGGACGATCTTGCTGCCGGCCGATGTCTGCACATCGGTATGCGGCATCCTTGCACGCGTCTGCACTGAGGCAAGATGACGTACGCCACTCCAGTCATTGTCATTGGCGCCATCATAAGTATTGCCATGCTCGATTAGGACATTCCCAATCCGATAAGCACGACCGTCGTCGATGAATCGCAGAGTTCCGGTCGGCGCCAGTAGGCGCTCACATAGCGCATCTTGGACTGCCGGCAGCGCCAACTCTAGGTCATGATTGCCTACGATGATGACTAGCTGATGATGAGCGGTCACGTGGCGGGCGAGCGCGTCAAAAACGACTGCAAATGACGATGGTGCATCCGTCACAGTGCTCAGCTTTTTTACCGCCTCAACGGGGTCAGAAGTGAAATCGGCAAAAGGCGTGATCGCCAGAAAATCAACAAAGTCGCCGTTGATAACCAATTCCAATGATTCATCGACCTCCAGGCGGGCAGGCAGACTATCGATGAACTCGGCCAGCCATTGCGGTCGACTCATCATCGGGGGCTCGCCGCCAAGATGCAAATCAGAGATGACGAAAACACGTTTGGCATCACGGGCAGGCATGTCGGCTTGCCCGTGCACGCAGTTGGCCGTTGGTGACAGTGAGGGAAGATGTTCCATATTCCCACAATACAATGCCCCCCATTACCAGCGCAAGGGGCGGTGCCCTACCCGACTTCTTGAGCATTTCCATCTGCTCATAATTATGACTCAGAGATATCTAGGATTCAAACCACGGCATGCAGACGCTTGAAACGGTAGTCGCCAGCCGTCAGTGGCCGATTCCAGTTGCAGCCAGTCGATCACACCCTTGCCCCCAACTACTGCGCGGCCTAAAGTAAGAATCGGCGCGGCAAACCTAAGGCTCATCCGATAGGGCAGCGTTACTGTCATGGCAACGAGAATATCATCAGAGCCTCTGGTTCAACCAAGTCACGGCCGGCAGGTGCTGCAGGGTAACACGCCTATACCCCTTTCAGCACCTAGGCCTGAGCATTACCTCGTTGCCCCGCCCTTGCCAGATGAATCCATCATTTCCGTTATTGGGCGGTTTCATATACTGAGCTGTAACGGGACGCCCACCGCGACTTTCCAGGAATTATTCAACTGCGCCCCGTTCAACTTGTCTGCCTGGATCCCCCCGCACATAGAGATGCTGGCACCGCGAATAGGTGAAGATGTGGAAGCTTGCACGCTGGAGATCTTGCACTCGCATACGCTGTACCCGTTACTTGCAATTTTCAACGGACTGTCGTTCCCTGCCAGTCCGGGAAAAGGGGCAGCGAACAAAGCCACGAATACGCCAAAGAGGTTTTCAACCGAGACGATCCGACTTTGCCTGGAATGCCTGCGTGACGATCTGGATGTCTATGGTGTTCGCTACATTCACCGATCACATCAAATTCCCGGCGTAGAAGTGTGCAGCAAGCATGGTTCTCTCTTGCTTTACAAATGCCCTCACTGCGAGTGTTCATTCGGCCGGCACTACAATCTTGCCCTCGTACCGTGGCGGCGATGCACCTGCAAGAAATATGTTTTCGACAGCATATCGCCCGCACAAGAAGCAGACCCCGTCGCGCTATCCTACGCCCAGTTCGCTGCGACGCTTTTGCAGTCAGCCCCACACTCAACGGTGTCATCACGTGTGCTGGTAGAGAGTTATCGTGAGCGCGCGCGCGCAATCGGCTACAGTTGGGGCAACGACAGAGTGAGCCATGTTCGCGTGAAAACGGAGATGGAAAAATTCTATGGAAAAGCATTTCTCAGAAGGACGGATGCGGCCTATCGTGGCGACCGGCTAAGCGAATGGTTGAAGATGCTGAACGATTCCTGCGTCACAGAACCACCACTCGGCCGCCATCTGCTGTTTGCGCATTTTCTGTTTCGCGAGGCCCCCCAGTTCCTGGCTACCATCGGTTCAACCAGCGGAAATGAGCGAACGGCTGGCATTGAACGGCCCGCCATGAAACGACGGGTCGTCGGCATCGGCACCGGGAGTACTAGCAAGCCGAGCGTAAAACAGCGTATCGCGGGCCTTTTGCGCGAGCTTGCTGATCGCGCTCGCGATATTCCTGATTGTTCCATAGAAGATCTGTGGAAATCGCATTATGGATTGATGAAGCGACTTGTGTCTCTCGATCTGGAAGCGATTACCCAGTTAAGACGAAAGCTTCAGCAACTGAAACCGAGGTCGGTAGGCCCGACCAAAGTTCCGCGCAAGAGTGAGAAAGATGGCGAGCGGGCGCGCTCGGTTATGGCGACGGCCGCCGCCCTGTATGCATCTGTCAGGAAGCCAGAAAAAGTTACGATCAACCGTCTCGCCAAAGACACCGGCTGGAATCCTGCAGCCCTCGATCGGCACGCCTTTCCGGAAACCCTGCGAGCGCTGGAAGAGTGTGCGGAATCCAACTGGCACTTTTATGCCCGACGGATTTTATGGGCCAAGCTGGCGCACAAGCATGCTCCGATCAGCGTGGTAAGAGCCCGGTCAGGCGTGGAATACCATCGCTCCCTCGTACTGATGCATCTTTTTCAGGATGTTGATTTATCGGTTTCTTACGACGCAGAAACCATAATGCGGCTGCTTGCGGAACGCGGCATCCAACGCGACTGGGCAGGCCCTTGCCCGGAACGGGAATTTCCTCCTGCTGGCCGACAGTACTACACGAAAGGTCAGACCTAAATTGCCGAGTCTGACTAGGCTCAAAAGGATTGAGATGCGTAGCAGTTCCCCTCAACCTTTCGGTGTAGCCGCTAACCTAGCGCGTCCTGAGTATGTTTCTCACGCCACGCAAGCTGGCGCGCCCGAAACACGGCAGCTGGTTCAAGGACTTGAGACAGCAGTTCTGCTGTTCGGGGTAGCCGCGCAAGGTGCTTGTCGAGCCACGATGCGTTGCCAGTGTATCGCCCGATCTCATTGAGGGTCACACGCAGCGGGCGTCTCGACGGATCCAGTATCGCTGCAGCCGCCAACTCCACGCGTTCTGCCATCGTCCTGTCGCGGGCACACCAGTCAACTGACGAGGTCCGCTCCACAATCCGAAGTGTGGTGGGAAGCTGAGCCTGGAGCCATGCGCGATCGTGCCGGTACAGCCAAATGAAGTCGGCCCCCAGCGCAGTCTGGAGCGCCTTGAATCCGGCTGATGGTGACGCGACCAAAGCGGCTCTCAGCTTGTCACGGGCCTGCGTCTGCCGCTGCTCCCGCATGGTGGTGATACGCCGAGTTTGCAGGCCGAGATCCGCTCCCAGAATACGATTTACAGTCGATGCTGACAGTCCGGTCGTGTTCACAATATCCGCGATGGCATCGCCCGCCGCCAAGGCACGCCGCACTCGCGAACGTACCGCGACATCGAGCTTCTTGGACCTGCGCGTAAAGCCGATGCCGATTTTTTCCG